>NZ_JBEXDZ010000065.1:0-46388 GCF_040606085.1 Streptomyces sp. NPDC005485
CGCACGGCTCACCAGCTACCTGAGCTACCGGCAGCCGGTCGTGGCCTCGGCCGGCGTATGCAGCGCTGGCGCGCTGCATAGAGTCGCGAATTACGCAAGCGCAATTCGATATTCCCGCGCAAGCGCGGGAATGGAATTCCGCAAGCGGAATTCAAAATATGACACAATTCGCGCAAGCGCGAATTGGAGGAGTCCCGCAAGCGGGCCTCCCCAGGCTGGCCACGAGGGACGGTGCATCGGGTGCGGGCCTGTGTAGCGTCTGGGAATCCCAGGCACCACCCCTGCAACAAATGTGACGGAGCGTTAGGTCCGACGGGTACCGGCCCCCTGCAGTGACGGGCTCCGCTGCGCTCCACCCGAACCCCTCCCCCCGCTGGGTCTGGATGTCGTCGTAGGTGGCGGTGCCACCTATTTCGACCAGACGGCGCAGGACAGCGCGGCGCCGTGGATGTCGTTCGCGGCGACCTGTACGTCACCGTCGCCTTCCCACTGGTCCCCGTACTCGGTTTCGGTGATCCGGCGGAAGTGTTCAGCGACGTCGGCCACCGCCTCGGGGGTGGGCATGGGCGTACGGAGCGGCGTGAGCACAGTGTAGAAGTGGACGTCGAACTGGCTCAGCCCGGCCAGGGCGTAGAACCAGCCCTTGCGTTCCTGCCAGTGCAGCTGAAGGCCGCCGTGGCCGCCGGTCCGGCTGACGTCCCACGTCATCACGGTGTACATGGTCATGCCACGTTCGAGGCTGGTGTGGTTGGCCCGGACCGTGCCCGGCGGGATGCCGCGTGTGGTGAGGGCCTCGTCGACGGCCTGGACGTAGGGCCAGTACGGCAGCCCACGGACCACCGGCGGGCCCGCGTCTCCACCGTGATCCCGCCGGTGGCAGCGGCCTGCTTCCGCCAGCGCTTGCGGTCGAGGCTGCCCGCATCGGCTTCGTCTCGTACGACGCCACCGTCGGAACCGAAGCACACTGCACGGGGTCGGGTCGCGTGAATCCTCCGCCGTCCGGGTGCTGCACCTGATCGGACAGCACAACCCCCTACGGCGAACGCGTCACTGGACAGCCCCGCCGCGCTCGCGCACGACATCCTGTACTCACTCGGCAAGCGTCTGGCTCCAGGGACAGACACTCCCGACGTCTGGCTGGACTCGGTGAACCCGGCATGGCTGGCCGCGGCCGCGTGGAGCACCGCAACCGGGGTACGGCACGTACTGGTCACCCGCACCCACCTGCTGACGGCCCGACGAGTCGACCAGCTGCTCGCCTGGCGCGAACTGACGGGGGTCCAGCTGACGCTGCTGTGGCAGACGGCCCCGCACCAGCTCCCACCAGCTCTGGCCCGGGTGGAGCGCCGCATCAGCGGCCGGGACCACCTCGAAGCGGTGCTCCACGCAGCGGGACCGATACCGGCGCGCCCGTTCTTCCCACCGGCGCCATCAATGACCGCCGCAGGCACGGTGGCCGCGTCGGCGGCGGGACAGCCGACCGCCCGGCCGCGGCCTGCCCGGTCAACGCCGATGGTGCCACGGCCCGATCACGCGTGTGCTGGAGCATCTGCGACAGTGCAGTTGCGCCCAGCCGCTCCTGCGGTCGAGGTCGCACCCGAGGACACTGCAGCTCTCACGGCCATCGCCCACCCGCTCATCGCGGGAGCGCTGAGCGTGCTCGCGTTCACCGGCAGCAGCCCGGACCACCTTCGATGGACACGGGACCTCGACATCACCGGAGACGTCTCCGCCATCAAGAGCCACACGCCCGACCACCGGCAGTGCCAGCTGCACGCTGTCCCCCTCTGGGCGCAGCCACTGCTGGCCGGTGCCCGCGCGCACCACCGTCTGGCGACCCACCCACCCGGGGACAGCGTGTTCACCCCGGTGATGCTCGCTGAAGCGCGTTATCTGCGCGCGCACGCCGCACGCCTACCCCAGCTCAACCTGACCCTGCCCCCCCCAACGTCCTGGTCCCCTGAACCGCGGCGCGTACCAACCACCAATGCAGCCTCGAGCGCCTGCAGAACCGGGACACGGCAAGAATGCTGCCGCGTTGCAGCAGGCCAGGCTAGGCACCGACAGTCCTGCGCACGGCTTCCAGCAGGCCCAGGAGTGTGGGCAGGACTTCATCGTAGAGCGTCTCCTGTTCGCAGCCGTGCCCGTCGGTCCGAGCGATCTCTTCGGCCAGATCGCGCAGGACCGGGACGCCCTTGTGCGCGAGCCGGGCGGCGAGCTTGCGGTTCTCTTCCAGTTTCGTGGGCTCCTGGTGGTACTTGGTACCGCCTCGGTAAAGATCGACGGTCATCGCGACGGGGGTGATGGGCCGCCCGATGCGGTCGGCGAGGTTGCCGATGCCGTGAGCGTCGAGGTCGCCCCACGCCGCGAGAGGCAACCCATCGAGGCTGCGGAGGAACTCGGCCAGACCGTCGGTTGCGTAGCCCTTGCCCCAGATACACAGCCAGGTGCCGGCGATCTCCGAGATCTTGCAGACCTGTTCGAAGGTGTCCTCGTTCTCGATCAGGAAGATGCCCTGGGCGTCGCAGGAGATCATGCCGAGGGTGCGGACACCGCGGGCGGGAAGAGCGAGCCAAGGGTGGCAGGCTCCCGCATCGGCGATGACGGTGCCGACGCGCCACTGAAGGGGACCGCGGATGCGCAGTTCGGTGTCGGCTTTGTCGACGGCCTGGTCGAAGGGGATGCCGATCAGGTTGGAGAAGGCCTGTTGCCTGACAGGGGTCCAGGCGCTCTTGGTGTTGCGCAGGCTGCGTCCGGCGAGTTCCTTGGCGGTGATCTTGCGGGGTTTTCCTTGTGCGGGCCACCAGATGCCAGCGGCCCGGATGGCGACCTCGTAGACGCGCCAGTCCTCGGCTCGCGTGGCGGTGCCTTCGGGGATCTTCAGGATCCGGCCGAGAGGCGTGTTGGCCAGCAGCGCGTGCTCATGGGCGAGTTGAGGGATGTCGGACATGATGTGAAGGAGCTCGCGGTGCAGATCCTCGGGGTGCTGGCGGCCTTGGATTTCGGCAAGTTTGTCCTCGGCGAGTTCAGCCCATGACTGGGTCAGGGTCCATGACCGCGGGCTGTAGCCGGTGGCGTTGACGACGTCGCAGCGCAGGACAACGGCGCCGCAGCGGATGAGGTCGACCACGCTCTGCCAGGCGTTGTCGCCGAGGTCGGCTTGGATGGTGGGCCAGCGCTTGGTGCTCTTGGTCTGCAGGACTTTGATCAGTTGTCGGGTGGTCAGGGTGGCCGGCGGCTCGTAGGGGCTGACGGGGTGGGCGGCGACAAGGTCGACCTGCCGGGGATTGACGCGTCGTCGATGGTCCCTGGGGACGCGCACGTGGATGGTGTCGTCGCCGTCCTTGGTGATGCGCGGCAGAGTGACGGCGATGATGCCTGGCGGCAGGTTGCGCAAGGGAACGGTCTCGCGGCCGTGTGCTTCGCCGATGAGGAGTGGAGGCCGGGGGGTGTGGTCAGGCATGGGCGCGTCCTGCGGTGATCCAGTCTTCGGTGAGTTGGGTGCGGGTTCCGTTGCTGTCGAAGGCCCATGCGCTGGTGGGCTGGTTGATGATGTCGGCTGCTGATGCGTGGACGAACCACAGCAGTTCCCCGCAGACATCGGCGGCGTCGGCAAGGACGCTGTCCTGGCAGGTGCCGAGGATGGTCAGGTGTTGGTCGCGGGCGACGTCGCGCAGGGCGGCGAGCATGTCCTTGCGGTTGACCTCTCCGAGGCTGTTGCCGAGTTCGTCCAGGATCAGGACTCTGCCCTGGGTCTGGGAGTCGGCGAGGAGCGCCGCGAGGACGAGCAGGATGGCGTGCACCTTGACCTGGGCGCTGTTGGCATTCTCTCGGTAGGGGACGTATCCGCCGCTGCGGGAGCGTTTCCATCGCGGGATGACCTGCCACTGCCAGTCACCGGCCCCCTGGGGGCGGACGCTGATGTGTTCGAGCTTGGCCCCGTAGCCTTCGCTGCGCAGGTCGAGGTCGTTGAAGGCGGCGCTGATCTGAGCGAAGAGGCCGTCAAGGTGCTTTTCAATCATGTCCTGGAGGGTTTCCAGGTTGCGGGCGCTGGCGGCGACCCCGTTGGTGAGTTCTGTGATCGCCTGCTCTCGGGCGTGCTGGTCGTGGGTGACGCGCGCTGCGGCAACCTCGTCCTGGTCCCGGTGGCCGGCGAGGCGGTTGTCCAGCGGGGCTGCCACGTCGGCGAAGGTGAGAGAGGGAAGGCTGGCGGGATCGGTGTCGGCGAAGGTCCGCATCATTTTCTCACCGGTGCGGAGGTCTTCGCCGACGTCCGCGCCTGGGGTGCCGTCGATGCCGTAGTGCTCATAGGCCCGGCGCAGTCCGTCCTCCGCTTGTCGGCGCAGGGCCGCCGGCCGGGATGAACGGACCTGCTCCGATGCCTGGTCCAGGAAGTGGACGGCGTCTTCGAGGGTGCTGGCCCACTGTAACTGCCACTGGGATGCGGCCGCTTGATTGCGCTGACGTTCAAGCGCCGCGAGGATGCGGTGGCGTTCCTTGAGCGCCTTGCCGGCCCCTTCCAGTGTGAGCTTTGCGTTGGCGAGGAGCTGCTCGTGGGAGGCGTGCCGGGCCACGGCCTCCTTCCAGGTCTGCTGGAGTTTCTGTTCGTCGCGCGCGGCGTTGTTGACGCGGCTGGAAAACTCGTCAGATTTGGTCTGAAGGTCGTTCTCCTGGATACCAAGGCGCGCGAGTTCTTCAGCGGCCTGGGCGGCCGCGTGCTGAGCCTTGGCCAAGATGAGAGCAGCGCTGGCAGCGGTCACAGCTTCGGTGGCCTCGATGGCGAGCTGCTGGGCGGCTGCGAGATCGACGCGTGCTTGTCGGAGCAGAGCTTCGCGCCCGGCCAGCGGAGTGGGGAAACCGCCCGTCACGGTCAGAGCCAGCGCCTGGTCACGGACGGCAGTGCCGTCGGCCGAGAGGATCAGGCGTTCTTGAAGGGTGCCAAGGAAGCGTGCCACTTTCAGGGTGCTGTGAATGCCCTGCGGCAGGCGTTCCTGCCTCACGTCGGACGAGATGATCTGTGCTCCGGGCAGAGCGGTGTGCAGAAGGCGTCGGGCCTTCTCTTCATGCTCGGATTCGACGACGATCGCGTCCTGCCAGGACGCCAGACGCGGTTCCCACTCGGGGCGGGCGGCTTCGTCCACGTTGAGCTGGTCGAGTAGGCCGTGCGCGGGAACGCGGTGTTCGCTCAACAGGTCGATGGCGCGGCCGACTTGACCGCTGCGGCCCTGTTCGACGTTGTGCAGGTGTCTGCGGGTGCGGGTGACGCTGTCTTCGGCCTCGATGCGTTGCAACTCTGCCTTGGCGTGTTCGCGTTGGCGTTGCTCCAGGCAGGTGGCCGCGGTGGCGCAGTCGCTGCCGTCCCAGCCCTGCGCCTGGGGCAGGAGGGTGGTCCGCTGACTGCGCAGCAGCGTCTGCTTGGTAGCCAACTCCGTTACTTTGCCGCACAGTTCGCGGAAAAGTTGTTGGGCGTCGGACCACGTCTGGCGGGCTTCGTGTTCCTGAGTGGCGAGTTCCGCGGCGGACCCGAGGGATTTCAACTGGTCCTCGGCGTCCCGCACCAGGGCTTCGGCTGTCGCGGCGGCCTCCTCCTCTTCCTCCATGGTCGCAGCGATGCGCTCGTCGCTCTGGTGGGCGTCGCTGTAGGAGGCTGCGAGGTAGCGTCGCCATGCCTCGTGGCCGCATTGGAGGGAGACGCGGGCGGCCTCGCGGGCGCGCACGCCGCTCATCACCTCTTCTTCTACGAGCCGCGCCTGGGCGTGCTCGGTCTGGGCCTTGTCGAGTGCGATCTGGTGTTCCAGAGCCTGGCCGCGCAGGTCGTCTTCTTCCTCCAGCAGGGGTGTCATGCCCGACAGGGCAATCAGGGACCGGCCGATGTCGTGGGGCTCCATCTCGGTCAGCTGCTGGCTGAGCAGTGAGGGAACGGGCGGACGCAGGGCGGTGTCGAGGTAGGTGAGGCAGCGCGGGGCTGTGCCGTAGAGCTTCTCGGCCATGGCGCGGGCGGAGAGGATCTGGCGTGTACGGAGCCCGCGCCACAGGGCGTCGGCCTGGATGCTGCGCTCGTGGTCAGTGGGGGCGTCGGCGACGTGCAGGCCTTCGGTCCAGTTGGCTTGCAGGTAGGGGGCGGTGGTGGCTATGCGGACCCATACGGTCAAGGGGCTGGTGGCGGGGTCGTCAGGGTGGGCGAAGACCCCAACGATGTAGCCGTGGGTGACCGGCGATGCTTGGTGGGCTTGGTCGACGCCGGCTGCGTCGGGGCGGAACAGGATGCTGCTGGCGTGCCGACCGCCGTTGGTCTCCAGGCGCCACTGCGGGTCGGCCAGTAGTAGGGAGACGGCGATGAGGAAGCTGGTCTTGCCGGAGCCGTTCGAGTCGTCCTTGGGGCCGAGACCGGAGACTGCGATGAAGGTCTCCGGGACGATCGGAACGGCGTGTGCCGTGAGCCGTGCGACGTCGAAGGCCTGGACGGCGACGAGCTGGCGGTCGCCGACGATGCCCCGGGACAGGTCGGACGCGGGCGGGCTGGTCATGGTGTGTCGTGCACCTCGTGGTCGGGAGCGGTAGCCGTGGGCACGGCGCGGGGGGCGTGGCGGCGACGGATCGATTCGGCGAGGGGACTGTCGGGATCGGCCAGCAGGATCAACCGTTCGAACAGTTCGGTGCCCACGGTCGGCGTCAGACGCAGGAACTGATTGCCCAGGACGTAGCCGGTTTTGGTCCGGCGGACCAGGTCAGCGTCGGTGAGACGCTGCAGCGCACTGGTGAGGACTACGTCGGACACCCGGCAGCCTTTGAGCTGGTCTCTGGGCACGGGGGTGCCCCGGGTCCACAGCTGGTCGGGCAGGGTAGTGCCGGACGCTCGGGGGATGGCGACGCTGAACAGCAGGATCAAGGTGAGAACAGCACGGTCCTCGCGCGGCAGGACCCCGATTCCTTCGTGCGCCAGGCGTTGTCTGATCTCGTCGGTGTAACCGGAGAGGTAGCCGCCTCCAACCACGAGCAGAGTGCGTCCGGATGCGGCCAGGACGTGTTCCACCACGACCCGCAGCGGGGTCTCCGCGAGGGCGCGATAGTGCGCTGGCCGCACAGGAAGCATGGCGGTCTCCACGGCGCAGACCGCCGCTCGGACATCGGACCGCCGGTTGTGGGACAGGGCTTCCAGTGCCGGTACGTCCACCGGCTCACCCTTTCCTCAAGGCGGGCAGGACGTCGTAGCCGCTGCGGAGTTCAGCCACATCGCGCTCGGACCACAGCGCGACCATGGGTCCGAGACGGATCATGCCGTCGCCGACGTCCGCCGAGAGGTAGTCGCAGGCGCGCAGGAACCGCAGGGCAGTGAGGAAATGCGAGGTCTGGCCCAACACGGCAACGCCTTCCCGGGGGACGAGGGTGTCCTGGAGAGGAGCCAGGGAGGCGATGACGTCCTCCTGCGCGGCGGGCTGTCCCGGGTACAGCGGCTGGCTAGGGTCGGGCCAGCAGTGGCGGATACAGCAAGCCAGTGTGACAAGGCGGACGGCCGAGGCGGTGCGGTGGACGTCGCTGTCGCCCAGGGCGCCGCTTGCAGGTTCCACGTCAGGGGCCCAGCCGGTCATCAGTTCCTGGATACCGTTGGGGGTGGCGACATCCACCAGACGGCGCTCCACATCGTCGACGGCGCGGCGCAGTTGGGTGAGTTCTGTGCGGTCTGCAGGGACAGGAACAGTTCGCAGTGCTCGGGCGCGCGCTAGCAGGTAAGGGTCACTCATGGGGGCTCTGCGGTGCGGCTTCGGTGTCGTCGTTCATATCTTGAGGGCTGTCGGGCATGCGGTACACGGTCACCGGTGAGGCGTAGGTGACCGGGCCTGCTGCGTCCACGATGACCTCGCGGGAGATGTCGAGCATGAACGGGATGGCGGGGTCGGCTGCGGCGCGCAGCAGGTCGACCAGGTGCTTGACTGCTGCTTGCCAGGGCAGGGCGCGTAGGGCGGCGGTGACGTCGGCTTCGTCCTTTCCGGCCATGAGCAGGGTCACGGTGGCCTCGCGTCGCTGCCGTGCGAGCGCGGCCTTGGCGCGTGCGGTCTCGACCGGGTCCGGGCCGGGCGGCTGCACCGGAGGGCGCGGCAGGCGCTGTCTCGGTGGCGGGGGCTGGTGATCGGCCGCGGCAGTGAGGATCTGGCCCGTGGTGATCTGGACGTGAGGCGGATCGAAGACGGTCGTGGCGAGCACCTGCGCGAGTGCGTCAGTGGAGGAACGTAGGGCCGCAGTCAGATATTGCTCGGGAAGGAGCATGCTGAAGTCGCGGCGGGTGGTGGCTTGTTGCATGAGTCGGTCGTAGAACTCGTGGACGGCTGCCGTGTATCGCAGGGCTTCTTGGATCAGGCGGGTTCCGGCGGGACGCAGTGCAGGGTACTGCTCGGCGATGGCGTGGACGAGGTGTTTCGCCTCCTCGAGCGATGTGGTGTGGCCGTGGTGGTGGCGCTGGCCGAGCAGTTCTTCGATAGGCCTGGTCCGCACGAGCCGCAGCAGGTGGTTGGTGTAGTTCGCCAGGCTCCTCCGGACCTGGGCGATCTTGGCGGCCAATTGATCCTCGGTCAGGGAGCCGTTCAGGAGGCCTTCGCGGGTCCGGTCCAGCAGCATGGTGATCTCCTGGACGCCGCCGGCCTCCCCCAGTCGCTCGTAGACCAAGAGTGCTGCACCGCTGGTCGGATTGAAGACATAGCGCTGGTCGTAGGCCTTGCCGTGCAGCGACTCCAGCAGGCGAAGTTTGGTGAAGACCCGGAACCTCGCATCGAACTCGTCGACGGAGGCCACTGCAGCGCACGCCTGGGCGATCTCCGCGCGGCTCAGGCCCTGTTCAGAGCCGAAGTCGCCGAACACATCCCGGACGGCCTCGGCGATGCGCAGTGCCACCGGATCGCGTGTCACTGCGCTCGGTGCAGCAGCGACCGGCGCCACGAATGGCGGTATGTGCTCTAGATCGTCCGCGTCGTCCTCCTGCTGCACAGAGAACAAGTCAGGCTGATCCGGCAAGTACCCCTCCACCCCGCATCACGTGCGTCCCCGGACCAGCATGACCGCTACCGGGCCCAAAGGGCCCGGAAACCACAAAACTTGTCTTTGTCCTTCCACAGCCCCAGCCGCAGCAGTGAGCGTGTGGCAGGCGCACCGGGATCGCCGAGGTGCCCCAGGAGCACGCGGACGCCACCCGGCCGGCACAAGCCAATGCCGTCCATCCGTGCCGACTGCGGGAAGGCACCGGCGCGGAGATCGCATCCCTACGGGAGCAGCCAGCTGCAGTGCAGCGCGATCGCCCGGTGCCGGCGTACCTGCAGCAGTTGCTCGCCGTGGCCGCAGCGCCCTCTTCTCGGGGCAAGTCCGCCGCGCCGGAGAGGTTGGCCCTGATGACGCACTCGGCCAGGCCAGCGGATGCCGCGAACGCGACCCAGCCCGCCCTGGTCGAGCTCACCGGTTGGTGCACGCGTCTGAGGCCGGGCACGGCCCGCGGCGACCGGCCGCCAGCGAGCGTCCGAGCTCCCCGACGCCCGCACCGGCCAGAGCCTGAGCGGCGCGCTGGATGACGTCGCGGCGGATGCCTGGTGAGTCGGTGCGGCTGCCGGAGGGTGCAGGTAGCCGGTCTTGGCGAGGCGGACGGTGAAGGCCAGGCCCTGGCGGGCGGCGAGGGCGGCCGAGGCAGCACAGTGCGAACGGCCCGCCTACGTTGCAACGCTTCTAAAAGCTCCGCGATCGCCGACTGCAGGGCGCTGAAGGCCCGATAGCCACAGGCCCTTACGGTCCGGGGTGCCCAGCGTCGTCGTGGGTGCTGTCCGGAGGACGAGAGCCGCCGTCTCGGACCGAACAGCCATGGGTGGACGGCAGCGGTGACGTCTCCGCCAGCGGCATCGACGCGGCGGGCGAAGTCGATCCGAAAGGTCGGCAGTGCTGCGTCACCAGGTTCGTCACGTGGTCTTGCGGGGGCGGCGGCTTGGGCTCACGGGGTGCCGGATTTCACGATGAGGTCGGCGAGCGGCTGCTTGTCCAGGTAACGCAGAGCCGCGTGCGGCTCGGCGATGCCGTTGTGGACGAGTTCGTCGCGGACGGCCGGAGCGACGGGTGCCAGTCCGCTCTGGGCGACGATGTCGCCGGCGGCGTGGAGGTTCATCCAGCTGATGCCGTAGGGCAGTTGGAGGGGGCCGTCCTGGCCTAGGGAATGGCGGACGGTGGGCCAGGCAAGGGGGGATCCGCAGGTGACCAGGGCGGTCAGGCCGTCGGGCCCGGCTCCGGTGTCGGCGCGGGTGAGCATGTCGAAGGCGATGATGCTGCCCAGGGAGTGGGCGATGACGAGACGAGGTCCGGGGCGGTGCAGTTCGGTCCGGACTTCGGCGCGGATGCGTTCACCGATGTCGTGGTGCAGGTAGCGGTAGACCTGGCGGACGAAGCGCAGCAGGCGCCGGCCCATGTCACGGCCGATCTTGTGGTCGGCGGCAGCCAGGGCCCGGGCGACGGGTCGGGGGATGTAGGGGACGCCCAGGCCGAGGGTTTCGGTCTCGAGCTGTTCGGGATCCAGTCCGGGTGGGGTGTACAGAGCGAGAGTGTCAAGGACGAACGCCTCCTCCTCGTCGGTGAAGGGTTCGGTGTCGTCGACGAGAGGGGTGTCCTCGTGGGCGCCCAGGCGTTGGCTCGGGGTGCGGAAGAGGTTTCCGTAGTAGGCCACCGTCATCGGTGGGATGGGGCAGGCGGGCCCGTGGTAGGTGCGCAGGCCCTTGGTCAGGGCGCCGGCCCAGTCGGCCGAGAGTTTCACGGCGTTGGTGTTGCCCTGCCAGATGCCGTGGATACCGACGATATGCACGCTGATCTTTCCCCCGGGGCCTGCTTCCCCGCGGGCTGCGGGGCTGGTGGCTGCCGGGATCCTATCCGGCCGAGGCGGCGGCCGCGTCGCGGCTGCGGTCTGGCCGGGGTGGTTAGAGTGCTGGGCAACGTGTGTGTGAGGGGGCGTAGTTGAACGGGGTGGCGCCGTGGCCTCGGCGGCTGGTGGTCGTTGCGGTGGACGAGTACTTCACCGAGGATGAGGCCTTCACTGCGGGGATCCAGCAGCAGGTGGAGACGATCACCGGCTGGCTGGCCGATCCCGCGATGGACGAGGAGCGGCGATTCGAGCTCGCACGGCCCAAGGAGCTGACGCAGCCGGAGGATTTGCGGCTGTTTTTGACCGAGCAGGAATTCGCGCAGGCGCAGTGGGACCAGGCGCTGGTCGTCTACATTACCGGGCACGGCCTGCGGGGCCAGTCCCGGCGCCATTACCTGACCTTCGGCCACACCTCCCCCGACCGGCTGCTGGGTACCGCGTTTCCCACCAGCGAGCTGATCACGCAGGTCATGGACAGCGAGGCGGAGCACGTGCTGGTGCTCGTCGACTCCTGTTTCGCCGGCAGCCTCAAAAGCGAACTGGGGGTGCTGTTTGAGGAGTTGTGCGCGCAGCGGCGCGACCTGAAGGCCCTCGCGGTGATCACCAGCGGTGATTTCGAGCAGGAGCCGCACCGGGGCGAGTTCACGGAGCTGCTGAAGCTGGCGCTGGACAAGGCCAGGGATGAGTCGGCCGGCTTTACCGCGCCCCATCTGTCGTTCGAGGAATGGGAGAAGCTCCTCAACACGGTCGGGGATGAGAACCCCGGCCTGCTGCGGGCGCTGTGGGTGTGGCCGGACTCTCGCCGTGACGAGCCGAGCCAGTGCCTGCCCAACCCGCACTATCAGCCGCAGGAACAGGTCGTGGAGGCGTCCCGGCAGCCGGTGTCGCTGTCGGCATCCACCCTGGCGCAGTACTGGCTGGCCCGCGCCTCGGGCCGTACCGATGACGATGACCCGGGCTGGTATTTCAGCGGACGCCAGACGCTGATGCAGGCGCTGGTGGAGTTCGTCCATGCCGGGGCGGGGGTGCTGGTGGTGACCGGGGCGGCCGGCTCGGGCAAGTCGGCGCTGCTGGCCCGGCTGGTCACGCTGAGCGATCCGCTGTTCATCTCCCGGTTTCCGGACATGGTCGAGATGATCCCCTCACCCCTGCGGCCGCGGCCGCGTGCGGTGGACGCGGCTGTGCTGGCGCGGGGAAAGTCGTCCCTGGCGTTGATCGAGGATTTGCTGACTGCCCTCGGCACCGAAGCCGCTGGTGACGAACTCCCTTTGCAGGCACTACTGGACCAGGTTGCCGCTGCCTGCGCCGATGCGCCGGAGCCGGTAACTCTCGTGATCGACGGGCTGGATGAGGCGCAGGAGCCCACCGCGTGCCTGTCCGACGTGATCGCTCCGCTGGCCCGGTTGCGTGCCGCGAACGGGGAGCCGGCGGTGCGGATGGTGCTGGGGATGCGTAGTTCGGCCCAGGACGACGGGGACGGCAAGCTGCAGGATGCGGTAGCCGACCAGCTGCTGGGTTTCCTGCACACCGTGTTGCAAGCGGGGCTGGGCGAGAGCCGCGTGCCGCTGGACCTGCTGCGCACGGACGGGCAGCAGACCGTCGTTGACATCACCGCGTATGGGGAGATGGTGCTGCAGGCGGCCGAGGACAGCGCGTATGCCGGCCATGGTGCGGCGGCAGCCGAGGTGGCGGCGGTGATCGCGCGGGCGGTGGAGCCGTCGTTCCTCGATGCTCGATTGGCCGCGGCTCAGCTGAGGTCCGCGATCGGCCGGCAGGACGTGCACGATCCCCTCTGGCGCGGCCGGTTGCAGGCCGGAACGACGGCACTGCTCAGCAACGACCTGCGGCAGGTAGCCAGGGACCAGGACATCAGCGTTGGGCTGCTGCTGGCGGTACTGCGTGCCACCGCGTTCGCCCAGGGCGCGGGGCTGCCGTGGGCGGAGGTATGGCCGGCGGTGGCCGCTGCGGTCATCGGCCCGGATGCACCGTCCGCCGGGGAAATCGATGAAGTGATCCGCACGGTGCGCCACAGCCGCCTCGTCGGTTACCTCGCCGTTGGCGAGGAGGACGGCCGGGTCACCTACCGGCCCGCCCACCAGCGGGTAGTGGAGGTGCTCCTGTCCGAACCCGAATCGCTTCTCACGATTGAACCCCACGGAGGCGCAGCCCTCTTGGATGCGCCTGCAGGAGGTGCCCTGCGGTCACCGCAGGAGGTCCATCGAGCGATCGCCGAGGCATGCGCCCAACTCGCCCGCGCGGCCGACCCCCTGGCGCCGCATCCCTATGTCCGGCGTCACACCGCAGCCCACGCCCAAGCCGGTCACGCGCTCGACGACGCGATCATGCCGCTGTCCCTCGCCGCCCGGGAGACCTCCGGAACACTGCGCACCCGGCTGGGACTCCCACTCCCCGTCGATGATCCATCCCGTCGTGTTCTGACCGCAGCGGGGCTCATCGAGCCGTACGTGGACGCCTCTACGGACGTGGCCTCGCGCGAGGCCAGCATTCGATTCCAGCTCGCCGCGCTCACCCGCCATGGACTCTCCGACGATGCTCGCGTGCCCCAGCCACCCGAGACGTGGGCGGAGGCCCCGGCGCTGACTGCGACGGCCGTCCTCTGGAGGCCCGGCGGCAATGTCGTGGGATTCCCCGCAGGACATGTGCACACGCTGTGCACATGGAACACTCGGGACGGGCGAGGGCTGATCGCGGCCGGTACCCGGCACGGTATCGACATTTGGGACAGCAGCGGGCAGCAACTGGTCCAGATCAGCTGCCCCAGCGTCTGGGACCTGGCCGTCCTGGCCGGGAACAGCGGCCGGTCCTTCCTCGCTGCTGCCACCTCGCAAGGCGCAGGCATTTTCGACCCTCTCTCAGGACAGCGGCTGGCCTGGCTGCCCCTGGCACAGCCCCGCGAAGTACACGTGCTGCGGGAGGGGTTCGATCGCTGGCTGCTGGCCGTTGGCACCTCGCGCGAGATGCTGGCCTGGGCCCCGTCGGAGCAGACACACGAGCGTATCCCCCTGCCCGAAGACCGACTCGTCTTCACGGGAGGCGCCTGGGTGCGGGACGCAACTGGGGAGCGCTGGAGACTGTTCAGGCGGCTCAAGGGCGCCCCGCTCCTGTTCAACCCGCGCACCCGGCAGACCCGGCCCGTCGCCCTCAAGCCCACAACCGTACGTTCGCTGGTAGCCGTTGCCGGCCCAGAGGGGGGTGGTGACGTTCTTGCCGTGGTCCGCAAAACCCAGGAAGTCGATCTTCTCGACCCCTTCGACGGCAGACTGCTCGCCAGCGGGTTTTCCCCGGGAGGAAAGGCGCTGGAGATCCCGGTTCCCGGTGGCCGCACCCTCCTCGGAGTTTGGGACGGCGCAATGATCACCGTGTGGGATGCGTCGGGCCCACGACCTCGGCATGTATCCCAATTCCTCTCCCGCGCCGGGGCACGGGCGGCGGGCGTGCGCGTGCAGGGCGCTTCCGTGGCGTTGGTCGCCAGCAGCGACGAAGGCATCCTCCTGCACCAGGTTGAGCCCACCTTCACGCGCCCGGAGGTTTTCGGAGTCACGGTGACCACGCCCGGCATGGCGACCGCACAGGTGGCAGACGGCCGTCAGCTGGTGGCCGTCTCCACGCTCATGGACCTGGCGCTCGTGGATCCGGTCAGTCATCAGCCGCTGTACCGTCTGGGCACACAAGGCCCTCTTGGCTTCTTGGAGGTCGTCCCCGGCCGGGGCGACATCCCCGCCCTCGTCTTCAGCCAGCGTGGCCGTATCTGCCGGTGGGAACCGCAGTTTGACACCGTCCAGCACATCGCGGACAACTCCCGCTACCACGCCAGTGTCAGCGTGCAACTCCCCGATGGACAAACCTGTCTGGTCCTGGCCCACTCCCGGGGGATCAACACGCTCGCCCTGCAGTCGAAGCAGTTCACCGCGCTGTCGACGAGCACTCCCGTCACACACCTGATGGCGCTGCCCTCTCCCCCAAGTCAATGCCTCGTCGCAGGTCTGGGACGAGGGAAAGTCACCGTGTGGGACGTTGTCACCGGGGAGATCATGCAGGAAGTTCCTCTGATGGTGCCGACTGCCGTCGTGCGTGCCGTCTGCCCGCTTCCCCTGCCTTCCACTCCGACAGCGGTGGCCATCGCCACCTCCGGACGAGTGTCTGTGTGGGACCCGGGCAGCTGGGAGTGTCTGCATGAGTTCGAGGTTCCATCGACGTACACCATGATTCCCCTCGCGCAGGACAATGGCGCGAGTCTGCTGGTCACCGCGACCGCAACTGGCTTGCGCCTGTGGGAACCCCGCACAGGACGGCTTGCCGGCTCCCTCATCACAGCAGCGCCGGTCACCAGCGTGGTGCACACCACCACGGCCGGCCACCGGCTGCATATCGGCGGTCCCGCAGGACTGGCCGCCCTGACATGGTCATCCAACGCACATTTCGATTGACGCCCCCAACGATCACCGGAGCTTCCCGGCATAGCCCAGCAGACACCGCCATGCCGCATCAGCCATCCGACGCAGGCAGTTGGAACTAGTTCGCCGCGGTCGATGACCTGGGCCATCGTCTGGCGAACGGCCCTGGTTCGTATGGACGCGACGTTGGTGTTGAAAGCCACGTAGCGGATTCCAGGCCGGGCATGTCGACGAGGTCGGCCTTGTCGTCAGACTTGGTCGACAGATTCTGGGTCTGCTCAGGTGCCATGTTGCGCCTCATCAGGTAGATGTCGCCCCTGTCCAGGGCGAGGCCGACGCAAGCGAGCGCGCCGGACTGACCAGCGAACGCGAGGAGCCAGCCACCTTGCGGCGGAGCCGCCAGTTGACGACGATCCCCGACCCGCCGGCCGAGGCCCCGGCCCGACCTCATCGCCCGCAGCTTCACTCCCGACCTGGACGGCCTCTGCACCCGCTGGTGAGGGAGGCTGGCACGAGTTACACGGGCGGCGGGAGTAACCGACTAACGCGCTTCCGCCCCGAAGGGGGATTTCTATCAGGGCCGGATCAACTCGCCTGCCGGACGGCGGCCGTGACGGCGCGGGGGCGTCCGTGCTCCACGCGGGCCGTTTCCAGCAGGCTCCGCCAGGAAGTGACCGTCGGCCGGCGCCGCAGCAAAGCCCGGCGTTCGCGCTCGGTCATGCCTCCCCACACACCGAATTCAATGCGCTGGTCCAGGGCGTAGGCGAGGCACTCGGTCCGGACCCTGCAGCCGCTGCACAGCGCTTTGGCGCGGTTTTGTGCGGCACCTTCGACGAACAGGGCGTCGGGGTCAGCCGTTCTGCACAGCCCTTGCTCACTCCAGTCCGTCTCCGCCATTCCGTGATGCCGTCCTCTCCCTGGTCTGCCCCGAGAGTTGCCCGTGGCCCGAGGCAACAGGCATATGACACTACGTCGTTGAGAGGACCGTTCCTGCATCTGCCCCACGGCGTCACACCTTCGGGTGATCGGTGCTTGCTTCCTGCGTGCACTGGCGCTATGAGATGCCCAGGAGGCGGCGCACCCCGGAGGGCATCGCCCGACGCTTGGCAGGCGTCATGATCACGAGCCTCTTTGTGTGCACTCCACGGATCAGGAAGGCTGGCGCTACGGCCTGGCTTCCTGTGGCTCAGCCGCCGTTGCGGTGCGCTCGGTTGACCCCACCGGTGCACGCATCTCTTGAAGGTGACCGCGTGTCCGTAGCACGGTGGGGCGGGATATGCGGCCTGTTCGCCCTCTGTGCATCCAGGTGGCGCGCTGCGCACAGCAATCGATGCGCTCTGGGAAATCTGACGGCTAGAGTGACGCAAGGAGCAGCATGTACGGGACCTCACACGGGTGTTGAACGGCGATGAACACGCCCGGGTGGGAGTGAGAACTGCAGGGACGGCACCGGTTGAAACTAGTTGAGCTCGGCGTGAAGGGCTTCCGTTCCCTTGTCGACATCCAGGGAATCCCCGTCCGCAAGCAGACGGTTCTCACCGGGCACAACGACTGCGGTAAGACCGCTGTGCTGGATGCCATCGCCTTCCTTCTCGACGAGCCTGCGGTCGAGATCCATTTCGGCGACCTGTCGCATTTCGGGGACTGCGAAGCGGACGAGGTGCAGCCGCGTCCCGAAGCCCAGGAGATTTGCGTCGAAGGAGCGTTCGAGCTCTCCGGCCAGGAGGCGCAACAGCACGCTTTCGCCTCGCCCCTGCTGATCCGGCGCCGCTTCACGCCGGACGGCAAGACCGGCCTGGAGGCCAAACTGCCGGTGTGCGGGGATGCCCGTCTGCGGGCACTGGACGGCATGAGCCTGGCCGACCTCAAGGAGCTCGCCTTGAGCGTGGGAGTGGGGGCCACGGGCCGAACCACCGTGAAGGCAAGCTGGCTTGAGCCTTTGCAGCAGTACGCGGCGGGCCTGGCCACGGTGATGGAGTGGGTCTCCGCGCCCGCCGAGCTCCAGGACATCATGCCCGGCATGGTCTACTTCCGCGGTGACGCGGCGGAGTCCCCGGAGACGGTCGTGCGCAGCATCCTCACCGCCAAGCTGCGCGACCACGCCAAGAACGAGTCCACGCTCAAGAAGATCACCGAGCTGGAGGACGAGTTCGGTGAGCTCCTCAAGGCGGATGCGGACAGACTGCGCCAGCAGGTCGAGAAGCGCTGTGGCCTGGATAGCCTGAGCCTGCAACCGCGTATCCAGTTCAAGCCCTCGGTGGGCGCCATCGAGATGACGGCGTCCATCAACGGGCAGCGGGAGGTACCGCTCAAGTCAGCGGGAGCGGGCCGCTCCCGGCGCATCGCCCTGGCGCTGTGGGAGAGCACGCGAGATCTGCTGGAGACCGCGGAAGCCACGCCGGACGAGGAGGCTCCGCCCCGGCGCGACATCGTGATCGCCTACGACGAGCCGGACACGCATCTGGACTACGAGCACCAGCGGCGCATCATGAAGATGATCGAGACGTCCTCCCGGGCCTCCCACTCCTCGGTGATCGTGGCGACCCACTCGCTGAACCTGATCGACGGGGTGGACATCCAGGACGTGGTTCACCTCGGCAGCAGCGACGGCCAGGCAGAGATCCAGTCCTTGACGGCGCAGGGCACGGACAAGGAGGTGCGCCGTTTCATGTCCAACATGGCCGCCTCGCTCGGGTTCCGCAACAGCGTGCTGCTGCACGAGAAGTGCTTCATCGGCGTGGAGGGCCCCACCGAGTACGCGGCCTTCCCCCGCCTCTTCCGCATCGCGATGGGCTATCCGATCCAGTCAGCCGGCATCGCCTTGTGGTCGTGCGGCGGCAACGACGGTTCCCTCAAGTTCGCCAAGTTCCTCAAGGAACACAAGCGGACCGTTGCCTTCATCGTCGACCGGGACTCCAAGCGCGACAAGCAGAAGTTCTTCAACGACGACCGTCTCAGCATCAACGGCTTCAAGCCCGCGGAGTGCATCTACCTGGGGAACCCGAACGAGTTCGAGGACATCTTCAGCGGAGAACTGTGGGCGAGCGTCGCCAACGACAAGTGGCCCCATAAGGAGGCCGCGCAAGGCCGGGTCTGGACGGCGCAGGAGATCGACGCCCTGCGCAGGGAGCCCAAGTTCAGTCACAGCCTGCACGCCCTGTTCAGGAACGGGTCCGAGGATGCCCCGCCGAAGAAGGAGCAGCTCGTCGGCTTCCTGATGGAATACATCGAGAAGCCCTCCGATGTCCCCGAAGCCCTGCACAGCGTGTTCAAGAAGGCGATCTCCATCGCCGAAGACGCCGGCCCGCACCCGTGGGACGAGGACGACTGAAAAGGTCAGGCCCGCGCCGCCGAACGCCGGGCCCGCATCCTTTGCAGACGCTGCTCCCGTGTGGGTTCGGCCCAGGTGTGCATGCCGACCGATGCGATCCACTGCGAGCCGTGGCTGTCCTGCGGGTCGCCGCACCAGCGGCAGCCGCTGGGCGGGGGTGACGTGGCATGCCGAACGCGCACGATGGGGGTCCGCATCGCCTTCCGCCTTCCTATGTCCGACTCAGTGAACTCAGCCTCGCACACCCCTCCGACAATGCGGAATCAAGCATTCCGATCGCCCTTGAGGCACAGAGGCGGCGGGCTCGTCCCGCCCCGTTCTCCAACCGCCAGTCTCCTTTGACACGGCCTGTTCCTGACCTTCCCCCGGCCCGCAGGAACAACCCTGCCGAAATCCTGAGCGCAGGTCGCTCCAGCTGGCCCCAGGACGCCGCCACTGGACGCTTCCGTCCCTCGCTCAGGCGAGGGGTGGCGACTCGGGCCTCAGTCACTCGGTGTCCAGCGTGAGGCAGCACGCGTGCAGGCCCCGGAGGTCACAGTTCCAGCGGCCCCGCGAAGCCAGACGCCATATATCCCGGCAGGCTCGTCCCCACCCACAGACCTGTCGCCACACTGACCCCACCCGCGACCACCTCGGCGCCGAGGGAACTGATGTTCCTTCCGATCACCTAGCGGCTCGCAGACAGGGCTGCGAAGCCTGTCGCTGTCGTGCCGATGGCCCGCGACATCACCATGGCGGGAGCAGGGTGCCGTCGGCGTCGAGACCGTAGAAAACCTCATCCTCGTTCGACGGTGTTCCCTGGTGCAGCGCTTGCAGGAGGGAGGGGAACATCGCGTAGTCGCCGACGTCGATGGCCTGGCGGTACCAGTCGGCGGCCTGCGTGTAGTTGTCCTCCTGCTCGGCCAGCCGGCCCAGGAGACTGCGGGCTTCACGGTGGCCTGGGGCTGCCTGCCGCAGCAGTCGGTGCGCCTCGTCGCGTTTGCGGGCGATGAGGTCGTGGCGTGGTGCCTTCTCCCATTCGAGTTCGTCCGCCTCGGCCAGCAGGGTTCGGGCGAGCTGAACCTGGGCGGGCTCGTAGCCGAGCCGGGCCAGCACGCGAATGGCGGTGATAGCGAAGCGGCGATCACGGGGAAGGCGTCCCCCATACGTCAGAGGCCGCAGCACAGTGAGGACGTGCAGGATGTGGCCCGCCTGCGCGGCCTCGGTGAGGACCTCCCGGGCGATCCGGGGGCGGTGGGGCCACAGGCGGTGAAACAGAGTGTTGAGGGCGTACATGTCGGTGGCGGAGACGGCACGGAGCACGGCCTCCGCCTCAGGGGTGCGTTCCTGGTCATCGAGGAGGCTCACCAGCCGTTGCCGGGCCTGCCGGTCGCCGCTGTCGGTCGCGGCGCGCAGGAGCGGTTCGACCAGCTCGGGGGCGCCCGCACGGGCGAGTTTGGTGGGCCAACTCCACAAGGCAGGACTGGCGGTGAAAGCGGCGGCCGCGATCTGATGGAAGGTCTCGTTCCGTCTGTCCGCAACCTTCCGCAGTCGTTCCAGGGCGATCCCGTCGCCTGCGGCAGCATCATGCAGGAGCTGAGCGGGGTCGTGCGGTGCCGGGGGCTCGGGCGGCGGGGTGAGAGCTTCGGCGTCGCCGTGGCGGCCCTGGGCGTGCAGGAATTGCTCCAGCGCCAGGTGGGCGTCTCGGTTACCTTCGCGGCAGGCCCGCATCAGGAGTTCTTCGGTGAGCGGTTGGAGGGTGTCGGCGTACTCGACGGTTTCGCCGGCGAGGGCGAGTTGCATGAGGGCAGTGCCCAGGTCTGCGAGGCCGGCGCCGCCGTCGCAGAGGCGGTCGACCTGGTCGCACAGTTCCTTCAGGCCTTGGCTGGTGCGCAGGCGCTGGGTCTCGGTGTAGGAGAAGCACAGGCCTTCGAAGGCGGACGCGGTTCCGCGGTCGAGGGCGGCGAGGTACAGGTCCCGGGCGATGCGGAAGCGGGCGAAGGCGAACGCGTGCAGAGCGAGGGTTTCCAGGTCGCCACCGGCGGTCAGGTCCGACTGTGCGGCCTGCCAGAGTGCGGCCGGGGGCTTTATGCCCCAGCGCTCGGGAGCGATCTGCTGCTCGATGATGTCGCTGAGGTCGACCAGGTCCGCCGCCTCACCGATACCGCCAGGCGCGAGGACGCCCTGCAGGCATGAGACGACGTCTTTGACCGGGGTCCGCGCCCAGGCAATGGCGTCGGTGAACCAGGTCTGCCGGTCCAGCTTGCGGCACTGGTCGGGGCTGAGATAGCCGAGGGCGGCGTGCTCGAGGAAGGCCAGGGGAAGCGGCCCGCGTACGCCCAGTCGGCGGGCTTCGACGGCTGCGGTCACCACGGCCTTGCCCGGCGTGTGGTCGGCATGGCGGTAGCGGTCTAGGAGTTCGGGGGCGGCGGCCAGGCGCTGGCACAATTCACCGTTCGCGCGGGCCTGGGCGGCTGCCTGGGTCCACTGGCCGTCGCTGCGGGCCTGGTCCTCGAACCGGTTGAGCCCAGGGGCGTCGAAAGCCCTGGGCTGGTGGACGGTGCGGGCCAGATCGAGCAGGGAGTGAATGTGCCGGGTCCGACCCTTCTTCTTGGGGTTGGACCCGGGCACGTCGAGGGGGATGGGCCACATGGTGGCCAGGACGATGACCGGGACGGGCGGCTGTTCCAGCAGCCCGAGCAGGTCTTCGGCAGCGCGGTTGCCGTCCGCCTCGGCGAACAGATGGTGGGCGTTGTCCAGCCAGATCACCGTGGGACCGGTGAGCACGTTGACCTGAAGGCACGAGCGCAGTCCGGCGGCGGACTTCGGGTACAGCAGCTGCCAGTCGGGCACGCACGCTGTGACTGCTTCCCAGGCCGAGCGGGTCTTGCCGGTGCAGGAGTCCCCGCGCACGACGACCATGCCTGCACCCTTGTCGGCCACCGTGTGCAAGTGGCGGCGCAGTTCGCCGTCGTGGTCCCGTTCGATATAGGGGGGCAGCTTCATGCCGTCGTGCTCCTGGACGGCCCGGTGTACGCCCCAGGCGGTCCGGCTGCCAGTCGCTGACCTGGCGGGGCCGTGCGACCAGCGCGGGGGCGTCGTCGTTCAGGGCGGTGCCGGGGCCGGCCGAGCGACCTGCCAGCAGGCGGAGTTCATTGACCGCCGCGCGGATGTCGGTGAGGGACAGCTCGCGCTTGCCGTTGATGACCTGCTGGTTGACCCACTGGATGCCGGTCATGATCGCCTGGTCGTCGTGCCGCAGGCCAGCGGCTTGCATCGAGTGGGAGACGAACTCGCGCTGAACGAACACATCGCGTCCCAGGTGGAACTCCAATACGTCCAGAAGCTCCAAGAGTTGGGACTCATCGAGCCCGGCATGAGCCGCCCAGCGAGCACGCGCCTTGCCTCGCTCGGACTGCGGGCCTTGCTGGTCTGCCCGGGGACGCAGGAGACGGCTTCGCGAATCCCGGTCCTTGAGCAGGACGTCCGCCGGATCCGGAAACCGATTGGTCAGCAGGGCCAATTGCACCGGCGTCCCGTCCTGGGTCAAGGTTTGCCAGGAGCGGGCGATCTTCTGCAGGATCGACGGACCACCATTGTCGCTTGGTTTGAACAGATACTCCTCCCCCACCGCGGTCGACGCATTCGCCGCGTACTTGACCTGCGCGTAGCGGGTCGGTTCCCCATCCGCGCAGTAGTAGACGACGTCATCCAGGTTGCCGACCCCCGTGACCTCGACACCGACCGCCACCATCGCGCCGCCGACACCGTCGAGCGCGTCCTTGTAAACCTGGACGCATCCCTCCCACACGTACAGCCACTGGTAGGTGTCCCCAGCGACGCGCACACCGGTAGCACTGGGAGGAGGAAGAGCTGGCACCCGCACCCCTTGTAAAGAAAACCGCCCCTACAGCGGAACCCTCAAAGCCTACGGGGCTTCACCGACATACGGCCTTAGCTCACGCCATCGTCCCTCCCCCGCGGTGACACCGCCGGACGGCACCAGCAGCCTGGCCGCTGCCACCGTCCATGTTCCGCCGGCCGCCAGGGCTAACCCGTGCTCGACGCACAGCAGTTCCGCACCACCAACCGGACCAGGTACCCTCACAGCCCAACTGTCACGTCTCTGACCAGCGCAAACTCTGCACTCGCTATAGCAGTCGGCGTGAGAATGACCTGGCCTTTCGTCACTCACGTCAGGGACAGGTGAGCATCACCCGTCAGTGCCAATCACCAGGTCGCCGACGCTGCGCCACTGACACTCAGATGACGATGTCCACCTGACACTCTCCTGCAGACCAGCACCCGAACTGTGGCGCGCCCACACCGAACGCCAGACCGGCCCCGTGCTCCGGCCGCACATCCGCTACCAGGCTGACGGCCTGCACGATGCGGACGCGGTGTGCGTGCTCGACATCCAGCTCGGCCCGCGCGACGAGGACACCGGCTGGCCCACCGCCGACCTCGCCGTCATCGAGCAGGAGGAAGGCGCCTGCCCCTTCGGACGTATCACCCGCCGCCACGGCACCGAGGCGATCGCCGCGTACGCCGCCCAGGAACTGACCGCCGAACACGCCCGACTGACGGACCGCGCCCGCCAGCACCAGGACGCATCCTTCGTGCGCCTCGCCGACCTGGCCCAGCGCGCGGCCGACTGGGCCGACAAGGTCCGCGCCGCCACGCACACCGATGCCGTCCACCTCCAGGCCGACCGCGCCCGGTCCCGCATCACCCGCTGACCGCGAATCCCCGTGCCTGCTGCCGCCGTTGGAGGTCTGCGCCATGTACGAGTCCGAGCCCGCCTCTCCGACCTACGCGATCTCCGACACCATCGCCGAACGCCTGCGCGGCCGGGACCGCACCCGCGCAGACCTGCCCGGTTGCTTACCGGATCACCCTGCACACCCGCGAGCTCCACGGCCAGCTTCAAGCCGCCCTGACCGCGCCGTCACCCACCGGCCCCGCCCGGATCTGCACCGCCCGCATCAGCGCCCACACCCCGACACCCGTCACGTCCCGCATCCTCCACACGGTCACCCGCTACGCCCCGGCCCTGCCCGACGCCCGCCCGCCCCTGGAAGCAGTTGCCCGCCTGCTCACCACCGGCGCCCCCTTCCAACGGCCCGGCGAGCCGGGGCTGTTCGTCCGGTTCAGACACGCGGAAGCCTGGCTGGAAGGCCAGCGGCTCAGCGTCACGAACACCACCACCGAACGCGAGACCATCGCGCGGCTCCGCCGGGAGAAGGACGAACTCACCCTCCACCTCCACATCTACGAAGACCACATCCGCCGCCTGAGCATTGAAAATGCCCGGCTCGCGGATGAGCTGATCAAGCACAGTGGAGTGACGCGACTCAGTCACCGTCGCCCGAGTTCAGCCGGGGCTCCGGAACCGGACCACTAACTCCACCTCTGAAGCTCGTCCTAAAAATCTTCAGCGACGTGACCGTTTCGGGTCGATCCCACAGCTAGTAAGCGGGACCATCGTTGAACCGGAAGGACGCGTTGATGACGACAGCACTCCTCATGCCGGAGCCAGAGGAGCCTTACGAGGATGGCGACGGCGTCCGCCTCGTTATGGTGAACGCCTGCAAGGCCGGGAAAGACGACCTCTCGGGCAGGCTGATTGCCGTCCGGGACACGGCGGAGCTGCGGGAGCGGTTCGCGGACGAGGTCGCCGTCGTCTACTTGGCTTGTCACGGCACAAGCTCCGCCTACTCCTCATTCGTGCTGCGGCTGGCCGACGGCTCGAGCCTAGCCACCCAGGACCTCGTGCGGGCGGCACCGCCGACTCGACTGACGTTCCTGGACACCTGGCATAGAGACGCCAGTGCGCTCCATCCCCGGGGCTTCACCGGCCCGGCCTATCAGGCGGCGATGAAGGCGCTCAAGGGTGTGCTCAACAGGGAGACCGAGGCGCTGGACGACTTCATCGAGACCTGGTTGAACCGCACACCAGCCAGTCATCGACTGGCCGTTACCAATGCTCTGCTCGAAGAGTGGTGGCACAACCTCAACCTCGCCGACAACGACATGGTGATCAAGGAAATCGCGCGGCGGGCTCAAGCTGCGAGCGATGCGCTGAAACCTCTGTGGGAACGACAGATCAGTGGCTCTCGTCTGGAGATGCTTGAGCGGCCGATCACGAAGAACGGCGAACTTTGCGGCACACTCGCTGACTTCGCTAACGCGTCACGCAGCGTTGAATCTCATGTCCTTGAGTACATCGACCACCAATTTCCCAAGGTTGGCGATCCCTGCATCGATACTGTCGTTGCGACACTGACCGAGGTGGAGGCCAGAGCTGTTTGGGCCTACGCACACGAACATGTCCCCTGGCACGAGGCTGCACTCAAGGCAGGAGCCCAGAGCCCCGAGGGATTCGGCGCAACACTGGCCCAAAAACTCAGGCGGGCCGGTCGCAGGCACCTGAAGGCAGCCAGAGAGGCACGAGAGGCTTGGGAAGGTAGCGGCCGGAAGGGTGCACTCTCACCCCCCTGCCGCCATTGGCGCCTTTTCGAGAGCGTCCAAGGCGCCGGATACGTTCTAGGCCGGGAGACGATGGAGGGTGGCCTACTGTGACTGCCCTTGTTGAGGTGGTGCAAAACGGTCCGGTTTGGCTAGTTGGGGCGATCGCCATGCTTAGTGCGCTGGCTTTCCTGATCAATGCCGCATCCTCGGGACTCGCGAAGATCCTCAGGGAAAAAACCCCGCAGGAATCCACCGACCGCGTCCGGGTCATCGAGCTTCAGATCATGGAAAAGCAAGCGAAGCGCCGCGACCGGTATCGCCGCTGGTTTTAAGCCGCCCTCCTACGGGTCGGAACTCGTCGGCCGAGTGGACAACGGACACAACGAAACCCTGTCCATAAGGCCGGTCCGCAGGACTGGATGTGCGAGCCCGACATGATCGCCAAGACCGGTCTCTCCGTGCGCGAGCCCATCGACCGCACCGTGGGCAACTTCGTCGACCTGATGACCGAGGAGCCCGGCGTCGACATCATCCCGATCGTCCAGGGCTGGCGGCCGGCCGACTACGAAGCCTGCCTGGACCTGTACGACAGACGCGGCGTCCGGCTGGCGGACTATCCGCTGGTCGGGGTTGGCTCCGTGTGCCGCCGCAAGTCGGTCAAGGACGTCTCGGCCGTCCTCGCCACGGTGGCCGCCGCCGGGCTGCGCCTGCACGGCTTCGGGCTGAAGACCCAGGCGCTGGAGACGTGCGCCGAGTACCTGGCCTCCGCCGACTCTCTGGCGTGGTCGCGTGACGCGCACTGGAACGAACTGCCTCAGTGCGAGGGCAAGCACAAGAGCTGCTCCAACTGCGTGCACTGGGCGATGCGCTGGCGCGAACGCGTCCTGGACGTGCTGCGCGCCCCTCGTCAGCTGATGCTCCCCACCACGACCTGACCTACCGCCGGCCGTGCCGGTCCCGGGGCGGCAACCCCGGGACCGGCCTCCTTCACCAACTTACCGACCCGAGGGGAACCCCCTGATGTCTGCATACGAGCAACCCCCGCTCGATCTCGGCGCCGTCTGCCAGCGGTGGAAGAACCGCCGGCACAGCTGGAGGCCGACCAGCGAGGGCGGGTTCGACCCCGCCCGCTACCGCGTCCGCGAGATGCCGAACGAGCTGGTCCACACGGCGAAGGCCTTCGTACGCGCCCACCACTACAGCGGCTCGTGGCCCGCCGTCCGCTTCGTCTACGGTCTGATCGACACCGCCGCGCCGCCGGAGAACAGCCTGGTGGGGGTGCTCACCCTGGGCATCCCGACCCAGGTCGCCGTGCTCACTTCGGTGTTCGGCCGGCTCACCCCGTACGAGGAGAGCTTGGAGCTGAACCGCAGCAAGACCCCGAGACGCAGCGGAAGTGGGAGATGAGCGTCGCCGCATTCTGGGCACGCCAGCGGCAGAATGGCAGGAGACCCACCGACGAACAGCTCATGGCAGCGCTCAAAGGGTACGCGGCATACCTGATACCGATCATCGACCGAACCGGAAAAGCACCGACCGAGTCCAGCCCATGGACCTGAATTGGCCCCGCAGTGTCCTAAGCGAGGTACAGTTTTTCTGTTGAGTGGGGGTGTTAGCCGCCACCCAACCTGAATGATACTGAAGGGCCCAACTCGGGGAGGCAACCCGAGCCAGGCCCTCCAATGAAGTTCACAAGCCCGGTCGCCTAGTTACCGACCGGGCTTGTGGGCTTGAAGCCCCGGTCGCGACCGTCACCTGCGTGGGACTACTACTGCATAAATTGCCCCACAGCAGAAATGATTCCCACGAATAGCCCTGCCGCTGCTAGGTAGACCTGCCATCTCTCGGCAGCGGTCCACCATCGCCTGCGAGATGCTTCATCGCTTTGATTACCCACAACCCCTCCCAGCTTTTCCAGTAACCCCACTGACGGCTTGTCAGCATCTGCCGCGAAGAGTTCGGCATCCGGAGAGCGAGTATGTCACGAGGTATTTGCTGCATGGCACTGGAACTTCATGATTGATCTGAGCTTTTCTTGAGCTTGGAGGGCCCCGGTCCCGGTTTCGGGTAATTGGGCCTATTTATTTATGGCTTCAGTGAGTACCTGCAGCTCAGCCCCCGATGGCCATCCTGTGGTGCCCCCCACTGGCATGCTCCCACTGCTTCCGCATCACGTTCCACCTCCGCGGATGCGATCGACCTCACAGGTGTATCAGAGGCAGGTTGTTGCAGGTCAGGTATCGCTTCCAATGAACGATTCGCCCCGCTGTTCAGGTGGAGAGCCCGAGCAACGGCGGCATGCGTGAATCAGGAACCACGGCGCAGTGGCCACTGAGCTGATGGTCCCGCCGCTCGACTACAACCTGCGCTACATCGAGCAGATGTGGAATGACGCCAGGTCGGACGCCTCTGGTTGTGGCCGATCATCCGTGGGCGAAGTGGCTGGCCAGGTAGGCGTGAGGCGCTCGTTGCTCTTCGATGCGGTTGAGCAGTTGGTGATCCGGAAGGCCGCTCTGGACTACCGTCCATCCGACCTGGAGTTGGCTGGCCAGCTATGAGCCCGGGCCGGAGTGGAGGCCTGATTGCGAAGAGTCCTCTACAGCCTCTTCTGAAAGGGCTCACCATCAGCGTCGGGGGGAATGACCTCGCAGGTGTATCAGAGGCGGGTTGCTGCAGGTCAGGATTAGCCACCAATGGACGTGCTAACCAAGGACGACACCGCCGAGGCGATCTGGATGTGAGCGATCATCTAGAGATCCCCGAAGGGATGTGCCGCCAAGTCGATCATCCGGGGCTCGTTGCAGCCCGGGAAGTTCGCGCAGAAATCGTTCTACTACGCGACCGGCTGGAGCCAACCCGCAGCGGGCTTGGGGTGATGACAGTTCTCGCTGAAAAATGCCATGTCTCATTGAAATTCTCACCCAGGACGCGCCTCACCGCCCATGGCCCCGAGCTGATCTTTCCCGGTCACTACGGGACGATCTACCAGGCCAAGGGGATGGACTACCTGGGCAAGACGCGCCCGCGGCGCCTGACCATGCTGCCCGACGGCTCGGTCCTCCACGACCGGGCGATGTCCAAGGTCCGCAACGGCGAGCGCGGCCGCGGCGGAGTCGAGCGGCGCCTGGTCGCCCTCGGCGCTCGCCCCTGCGACGAGGGTGAGCCCGGCCGGGGGTGGCTGGAGGAGGTCCTGCAGGCCGTCGGCGCGCGGGTCGTAGCCCACGGGGTCAACCACAAGTACGCCGCCTACATCGGGCCGCGCACCGGCCGCCGGCTCACCGCCACCTCCTACCCGTACCCGAAGGCCGGCCAAGGGGGTGCGGCCGCATGAGCGCCGTATCCCGCACCGGCGGCGAGGATGTCGACCTGGTCGTCAACTGGGGCCTGGGGGTCGACTCGACCGCGTACCTGGTGAAGGTGCTGGAGGACCCCTCCGCCCACGGAGTCGATCTGGCCCGCACCATGGTGCTGCACGAGCTCACCGGGGACGAGTGGCCGGCCACCCGCGCCCACGCCGCTCAGTACGTGCTGCCGCTCCTGCGCGAGCACCGGGTCCGGCTCGTTCAAGTCGCCCGGGCCAGCCGCTCGTTGGAGATCGCGGTCATGGACGACTCCCGCCAGCCCGAACGGATCATCGAGCGCGGGCCCTGGGCATTGTGGGACGAGTACGAGACAGGCGGCACCGTTCCCCAGCAGGGCGGCATTCGGCTCTGCAGCTTGCACGCCAAGGGCGAGGTCGGCGACGCGCTGATCGCCCAGGAGATCGGCGACCGGCCGTTCAGGCAAGTGATGGGGTTCAACGCCGACGAGGTCAGCCGCAGCCGCCGGGACGAGGCCGCAAGCAAGAACCCGCTGCGCCAGGGCGTGTACCCCTTGATCGAATGGGGGTGGGGGCGCGAGCGGTGCGAAGCGTTCCTGTACGAGCGGTTCGGGGTGCGGTGGGAGAAGAGTTACTGCAACTTCTGTTGTTTCCCGGTGTCGATGGGGGCCATGGACACGCATTTGGACCGGATGCGCGCCCATCCGGACATCGCCGGACGGGTGCTGCGCCTGGAGTACACCTCGGTCAGCCTCAACCCGCAGGCGAGGCTGTTCAGCCGGCGCAGTCTGCTGGAGCAGTTCGACCCTGGCCGGGCCGCCGACCGGACCGTGCTCGCCGCGTTCGAGGAGGAACTCGCCTGCCCGTGGGGGCTGTACCACGTGCGTCGGATCCTGCCCGTCGCGAAGGCGGACCCGACGCAGCGTGGGCGGGCGATGCGCTCGGTGGAACGGGTCGACGTGGGCCGGGCATCCGCTCTCGGCCGGAGGTTGCAGAGCGTCTCGGAGTGGCGCGGCGTCCCCGTCGAGGTCGACGAGCGCTACGGGCGGGTGCGGGCGTGGGTCCAACGGCGCGGTCCGGCGCTTCCGACCGCGGAGGAACTGATGGTCACCGCCCCGTTCCACGTCCGGGACAAGAAGGTGCCGCACTTCGAACGGAAGTGGGCCGCGCACCGCCGCAGCCGGTAGTGACGTGCTCTGTGGCCGGCGAGATTGACAGCCACCCACCAAGAGCGTCATATTGATTACACGAAACCTGCGGTAAAAGTGGTGGGCGGCGGAAGGCACCCTCTCACGAGGGTGTCGGCCCAAGGCGGCAACCCCGACCGAACGTCCCGCCGACCACCTTCACCAACTCGACTCGCCCGTCGGCGCGTGAGCGCCGAAGGACCAAGAGGAGCAGGCCCTCAGTATAGGGCCGCGATCCGAACCGGAGAGTGCAATGTCCAAGGCCCTGAACCCGCAGCGTCGCGTCGTCGGCGGCCGTGCCGTGGTCAACCGCGACTGGATCCGCGAGTTCACCGGCGCCAGCGTCGGCACCGCGGCCCGCTGGTACAAGATCCGGCTCGAGCAGCCCAGGGAGCACCGCCACCCGGAGAAGGAGCGCATCGACGGAGCCGACTTCTACGACGAGCAGCAGTTCCGCGACTTCTACACCTGGTTCCAGCAGGAGAAGGCGAACAAGGTCCTCAAGGCCGACCCCGCCCTGTACCAGGCCGACCCGGAGGACGTCGTCTCCATCAACACGGCCACCAGGTGGCTGGGCTTCAACGCAGCCTCGGCAATCCGCAAGTACCTGAAGGACAACCCCGAGTACTTCCCGAAGCCCCTCGCGGAGCCGGTCGAGGGTCCGACCGGCCGCATGATCCCCGCCTTCCGCGTCGGAGACCTGCAGGACTTCGACCGCAGGCGCACCGGGGACAAGCTCGGCAAGGCCGGCCGCCGCCCTGGGCCCCAGGCCGACGCGGCCGTCGGCCGGCCCTCCGCCCTCGAGGAGGCTCTCGCGGCCGAGCTGAGCGCCCACGCCGGCGGTGAGCCGCTCACCGCCACGCAGCTCGCCGAGCAGTACGCCACCGAGGCGATCGACCGCGACGGCTACCACCCGGGGCTGGCCGCGGAGCTCAGCGTGCAGCACGGCGGGCCACAGGGGTCCTGGGACTACGTCGTACGCACCGCCCTCGAGCACCGCCCCGCGGTCACGCCGGCCCGCTCGGAAGCCGACCGGCGGGCGGCCCTCGCCCTGGCCGCCCTGCACGAGCGCGGCGACATCCGGGGACTCGCCGCCTCCCTCGCCCGCGAGCACGGAGGCAGCCCCGACGTCTGGTCGCGCGCGGTGAACGCGGCACGCGGGATCGCCGACTCGACCACTGATCACCCCACGCCGAAGGACGAGTCCCGATGACCAGCTACCAGCTCCGCGACACCACCACCCGCCGGCTCCTCGCCAGCGACCTGGCCGACTACGCCGCGGCCGAGACCGCGGCGGACCGCCTCGACGACGAACTGGAACGCGGCCTTGCGGCCAACGGCGAAGGCGCCGGCCACATCCGGCTGCGCCTGGATGTCGAGCGGGTCACCGACGGCGTCACCGAGGCCGTCGGCCACCACATCCTGCTTCTCGGCGTCGACGATCCCATCGGTCCCTTGCCCGAGCGGTAATCGCCGGATACCCGCTCTCGCCACTCACCTGCGGGTCCGGCGACACACCCCAGTACCTCACGAGGGTGCCTCTGTGTCCCAAGCCGATGGCGTCCTTCATGTACTGTTCGACCCGCTCGTGCCTGCCGAGGACGCCGCGCTCATCGTCAGCGTGCCGCCGGAGCTGCTCCAGGCACCCGAGGGCCTGGCTCCCGATAGGCCACGATGGGCAGGCCGGCCACCCAAGCGGCGCGAGCAGGGTACTGGTGGATCCCCCGCGGCGCGCGCGAATCCGACGAACGCCATGACCTCACCACACTCGCGTCGACGATGGTCTCGATCTCCAGGAACGTGCCGTCGATCTCGGGGACGCGAACCAGGGTGGCGAGTATCTGCCAGCCGCGGGCGGTGAAGTCGTTGCGGCACCGCTTCTCGAATGCGATCGAGGGTACGTAGCCCAGCCCCTGCAGGATCGAGTGCGTCTCCTGAGGGTCTTCGACCCGGGTCTCGTGCTCGGGCTTCGATCCGCAGGCGTCGTCGACTGTGGCGTCCTTGAACGCGAGGATGGTACGCAGCCCGTCCTGACCGTGGACGGTCCGCACCCGTAGTTCCTGATCTGACTTCTCGAGTGAGCCGTCCGGCCGGTCGTAGTAGGTGTCTTGGTACACCTCGGTCTGGGCTTCGGCGCGCTCGTCGAGGCGCCGCATGACCGCCTCGGGCGCGTGGACGCGAGCCTTCAACTCCGCCTCGATTACGCTGTTCCCCTTTGTGCGCTGTGCACCGTCGATGACCGCGTCGAACATCCTGCGAAAGCCCTGGTACAGGGGCCCGTACGGCGTCTCCATCAGCTTGTGCATGGCGCTCTCGTGGCCTTCCCACTCTGCGTCGAAGGCGCTGACGAACGTGGTGGAGTCCGCGCGGACACCAGTACCACTTCTGAGTCGAGACCGGATGTCTCTGGCCATACCTGGACGCTTCGCTCAGGCGGTGACACACTCACGCCACCGACGCCGTGTCACCGCCGCGCGATTCAGGGGGTCTGCCGGTGAGAGAAGCACTGGGACATGCCACACGGTCACGGGCGGCAGACGGACTCTGGCGGCCCCATGGGATCGTCTGACGAAGTGCGATGGCTCGACCTCGCTCAGCCACGGACAAGTGCGTCTGCCGCGAACGCCACCGTGGACGGGCTGATCGCGTCGCTAAACAGCCAGCGGGTCGTGCTGCATTTCGCGGGTACGTCCCTCGAACGCGGTGGCGTGGCCTCCGCGTTGGGCGATGCCGCGGAGGCTTATGGCAAGGCCGGTTCCCGCTCCGTCTTCGTGCTGCAGGGTGGCGGGACCGGCCACACGCTGACGCGGAACCTGCACCGTGTGCTACGCGAGGCCGTCTTCGAGATAGTGCTGAAGCGCGTGTTGTTGTGCGTGCTCGGCAAGGCCGCGGAGCGCTCGGGGCCCGGCGCGCGCGGGCGGTTACTGTCGGGCAACCTGCCTGTGCCCACTGCCCGCCGAGTGGGTGTCGAGCTGAAGGCCATGGAGTTGGAAGGGCTGGAGCCCTACGCCTCGCTGACTCCGCCGGCGGGCATGTCCCAGTTGACGGACGAACAGTCGCGGTGGCTCGTCCGCTCGTTGTCGAACGACCAGCAGGTGCGGAGTCTCGGTCGCTCGGCGGTCGACAGCGACAGTGACTTGTTGATGTCTGCCACGCGCGCCGAAGCCGAGGAGCGGATCGGGACCAGGCACAGGTCCCATGCCGTACTGGAAGTCGCCACCGGGCTGTTGGTCCGTAAGGTGGTGAGCGCGGCCCGGGCGGTGATCGAACGGTTCAGGGCTGGCACCCATCACGGGCTCTACCCCACGGCTGTCGAGGAGATTCTGCGGGAGTTCTGCCTTGCCCACCTGGGTGCCGCCGTGTGGTCCGGGATGAAGGAGGATGCGGCCACGGCATTTCGTTCGGGGGCCGGGATCCCCGCGGGCACGGGCCGCTACTTTCTGGACCGTTTCATCGAGGCCGTCTCGGTGCCGGAGCGCAAGGAAGTCACGGTGGTGGGCCACGGCTCCGGCGCCTTGTTGATGAATGCGTTCCTTGCCGGCTTCGACGCCCGTCGAGGCTTGGCCGACAGTCTTCTGCCTGCCGATTTCCGGTTACGCGATGTGGTTGCCCTGGCGCCAATGTGCACGTTTCCCGAGCTGGCGTCGACACTGCGCAGAAGGAACACGGCCTTTGAACGCTTCAGGTTGTTCGCGCTGACGGACGAGGCCGAGAAGGCCGATCACCTCGTGCCTGTTGGGTATCCACGCTCGCTGCTGTATTTCGTTTCCGGGGTGCTGGAGCGCGATCCGAACGGTATGAGCGCGGCGGTCCCCCTGTCCGGAATGGCGCACTGGTACGGCTCCGGGCGGAGCGCGGGTGGCGCCGAGGCCGAGGAAGTACGTGTCGTCGCCGATGCGGAGCCCGGCGCGTTCGTCTGGTCACCGGACGCGAACTGCGGGGCGCGCTCTCATAAGCAGTTTGCTACGGATCCAGCGCTGCTCGACACCTTGCAAGTGATGATTGCTGGTTGAGAGGGGACGTCGCATGCATCAACATCACTACGCAGTGGTCTCCGGCATCAACCGGTACGTCTCACTCGACGATCTGCAGGGCCCGGTCAACGACGCGGATGCGTTCCAGCGCTGGCTCGTCGATCCCCAAGGGGGTGGCGTACCTGAGGAGAACATCATCCGAGTGCCTGCGTCCGGGAACACGGACGTCATCGATGCCGACTCCGTACGGCCGACGGCGAGCGGAATCTTCAAAAAGTTCACGGAAATCAACAAGCGGCTGAGTGCCCAACTGGAGTCGTCGCCGCAGAGTTGGGAAGAGTCTCGTCTCTACGGCTACCTGGCCGGGCACGGCACAGCGCCCGGCGGCACGGGGTGTGCCGTGCTGATGCCGTCGGCCGATGAGGGCGGGCTGGTCGACCATGTCGAGGTCCAGCTTCTGGCCAACTGGTACGCGCAGTCCGGCCCGTTCAGAGAAGTCGTCTTCTTCGTCGACTGCTGCCGGGAAGAGCTGGACCTGCTGCCCTGCGGACCTCCACTGTTACAGGTATGGCGCAGCGATGAGCTGCCCAGCGTCGTCCTCGGGCTGGCGGCCGAGCGTGGCCAGCAGTCGTTGGAACCGGCGGCCGCAACCGGCGACGAACCGCTGCAGGGCTACTTCACGGCCGCTCTCCTGGACGGGATGCGCACGGCCGTGGACACGGCGGGACGCGTGACGATTCCAGGGCTCGACGATCACGTGCGCCGTGTCGTCTTCCGCTGCACGGACAGGCGTCAACTTGCGTCTGTGCGTCTGCAGCAGGGCTTGCCCGTGATCGTGCGACGCGAGGAGCCCACGCAGACGTATCGGATACGGGTGCACTTCACGGACGACGTCGGGGACCTGGTGATCCGAGACGAGTACGAGGACCTTGTGGTCCGCTCGGAGGCGTACAAAGGCACTCCGTGGGAGCTGTCCTTGCCCAGCGGAACGTACTGGATCGGCCCTCGGGCGTACGTGGCCGGTGATCCCTACTGCGAGTTCTCCGTGAAGGGAGAGGGCGCCGATGTCCACTACCCGACCGGCACGGCTGCGGACTGACCAGCCCTGGCTCGTGGATCTGCCCTGCGCCGCTCCACTGGCGGGCACGCGGCCGGCCCATGCGGAACATCAGCGGGCGGCGGGTCATTGGAGCCGTCACTCGACGCTCGGCCCGGGTGGCGACAGTCCTTCGCTGGCTGTCCTGCTGCCCGGCGTGACCCACTCCTCAGGCAACTGCACCGCCTCCGGCTTGCAGATCACGGACGAGGCGGGCCATGCGCTGCACCCTGACGCCTGGGAGACGGGAGGTACGGGGGGTGAGTCATGGTCTGCCTGGAGTTGCCATGTGCCAGCGGGCAGTTATCGCCTCGAATGGCGAAGCGGCGTTCTAACACTGGCGCTTGCGTTGTGGGTGGAGCAGAGCTGGACGACCGTCGCTTTCGTTCCGGCCGGCAAGCGAGGTCTCGATCCCGTGCATGCCACGATCCACACGATTACGTACGGGACTTCCTGGGATCCGAATGACGAGACAAGCCTCGCGCAGGAGCAGGTTCTGTCCGGCCTGCGGCAGAACTACTGCCTGGTCTCCAGCGAGATGGTCGAGCGGCTGCTGGGCGATGCCTTCAATCCCCTGGGGGCCCTTATGTGCGCTCAAGCGCTCCAGACACCCGAACCGGCGCGGAGCGCAGCGGAAAGAACTCGGCAATTCCAGGCCCTCACGCAGGAATTGGTCCGGCGAATGCCCGGGCACCCCGATGTCCGAGTGCTGCGGCCGAAGCTGGACGGCCGGGGGCACGAGTCCACCATCAGCACTCCTCCCCTCATGGCCGTTTCCTGCCTGAGTCTGCTGGCTCACGATGCGGAGAGAACCTCGACCGGCAAGAGCCCTCTCGTACCGGGCTCCGCCGCCGAGTATGCGACCTCCCGCCTCGCGAGCGCCGGGGTGTGGACGACCTGGCTGCGGCCGACCGGCCCACTACACCGGGATCCGCCCATACCGGTCGACAAGACGGTGGCGTTCCTTCGGCAGGCCGCCTCGGTGAACGACCTCACCATCGAGCAAGTCATCGAGCGGCTGGGCGAGCAGGAGATCTGCCGCCGTGCGCGGGTGCCGCGTCGTTTCGTCGTGCAGGCTCTCGAGCGCTTGCGCTCCTCCCGCGTCAGTGTCTACGAGGCCGCGCCGACCACCGCTCTGCCTGGCCGGAGGGTGCGTGTCGAGGGCGACGCTCCCGTACGGGACGCCACAGTCAACCGCGCCTACCGCGCGCTGGGGCAAACGTATGACTTCTTCCTGACGGCGTACGAGCGCGATTCGCTGGACGGAGCAGGCCTGCCACTCGTCGCTGTGGTGCACAGCGGCGACGCGTACAACAACGCCTTCTGGGATGGCGAGCAGATGATCTATGGGGATGGCGACGGCGAGATCTTCCTGGACTTCACCATCCCCATCGACGTGACGGCGCATGAACTCACCCACGGGGTTGTGCAGTACACGGCGGAACTGTCCTCCTTCGGCCAGCCCGGCGCGCTCCACGAGTCGATCTGCGATGTGTTCGGCTCACTGGTGAAGCAGTATTCGTTGGGTCAGACGGCTGATCAGGCCGACTGGCTCATCGGTGCCGGTTTGCTGGCTCCCCATGTGAGCGGGGTGGCGCTGCGCTCGTTGAAGGCTCCCGGCACGGCGTACGACGATGATCTCCTCGGTAAGGACCCGCAGTCGGCAACCATGGACAACTATGTCCGCACCGGCCGCGACGATGGCGGTATTCACATCAACTCCGGCATCCCCAACCACGCGTTCTATCTGCTCGCCACCGCCCTGGGCGGTTACGCCTGGGAACGCGCCGGACAGATCTGGTACGACGTCCTCACAGGCGGCTGGCTGAGGGCGGATGCCTCGTTCTCCGATTTCGCCAGTCTGACGGTCAGCGCCGCACACGATCGATACGGGCAGGGTGAGGAAGTGCAGGCGGTACTCAAGGCCTGGCACCAAGTCGGCACACCGACGATGTGACCCGCATTGCAGTACCTCGCGCGGTGTCGTACGGCAGTCCTGCGAGCAAAGACCCTCGACAAGCCCTGTCGCTGCAGGGCAGGAGCGTTTCGCGCGTATCTGATCAAGTGATGGACGGCGCCGCTCGTGAAGGCCCGAGGCTAGGTGTCCCGCACGTCGATTTCGCACTCCAGATCGGGGAACACATCGAGCTGCCTTTTCACCGCCTCACGGACGTCACCGGCCAGCGACAGCGCTACCCCAGCTGGGACGTCGGGAGCGTCCGAGCGTTTGACGGATGTCACGATTGCATCCGGATCCACGTTCTCCAGCGCGTGGAGAACCTCGGCGAGACGCTCGTTCCGCACGGTAGTCGAGACGTATGTACGGACAGTCATGGCTTCCTCCCTCGTGATGGCCCCCACTCCTCCGGCCCGCCGCCCCTCCACTCGATCAGCCCGGCCGCGGCCACGTACGCCTCGTCTGCGTCCTCGATCCCCGCGCGGCGCAGGAACTCTGCGATGTCGAGCAACCCGTACGCCATCCCGAGGAACTGGTCGCCGGCACGGACCCGGCGGCCGCCATCCACGGCGGGCGGGTAGATCACGATCGGCTGCGCACTGACCATGCCCCCAGCCTCACCCGCGGCCAGGCCGGGCGCACGCCGAGCTACTCCGGGCATGGAGAATGCCTGCCACCCTGGCGACAAGAGACGTGCAAGGGGCGTGCCATCCGGCGAGGAACCCGCAGGTCAGACCCAACTAACCGTATGCTCTGTGCGGTTGGGGGAGCTGCTCACGCGCCTGTGTGCCGCGTCAAGCAGGTGAAGTACACCGTGCCAGCCCACTCGGAGCTCTCTGCGAAACTCAGCACGGCCGTCCGCGCGGGAGGCTCACACGACGGCACCTCCGAGGAGAACGACCCCATGCCCTCCGGGTCGTACGGGAGCAGGTCCGTGCACTGGTAAGCGGGCGTGTTCGCCAGGAGGATTGCATCTCTCACGCCGCCGCTGTCCGATCCGGTGTAGACGAGGCAGTAGGCCGTGCTCGGGTCACCGCCGGTCGCCGGAGCCTGGATGACGCGGACCTGTTCAAGCTGAGGCTGCGCGGCGACCGTCAGGGAATCGCTCGGCGCCTGACTGGCTGAGGGAGTGGCGGGCGACGGGGGTGGCGGACTCAGCGAAGCCGTTGGGCTCGGCGTCGTCCCGACAGCCGCAGACCGTTCGACCGGCGCCCGAGCGTCCGTGTGTGGTCCACGGCCTCCCGCGATTTCGGCCGCGCCCACTCCAACCAGCGCGCCGATCACGGCGACAGGCACAGCTACCGCGCCCACCGTGAGCCAGAACCGGCGCCGAGGCGGAGAGGGCGCGGGCGGCCGGATGACCGGGATGTTGTCGAGCGTGTCGCCGTTGTGGAAACGGGCGAGGTGTTCCTCGTCGGGGCGCAGCGGACGCTGCGGCCTGTTGGGCATGGTCCCCCCAATGCCGTGCAAACAAGAGACGCAGTGTTGCGCGCCTGAGCTGCGGCCGCGGAGGAATTGAGGAACTGGAACCGGATAGGCGTACGCGGTGCGTGGAGCCTGTCGGCGGGGCCTTCACTCATCCGGGGTCACAACACGGCCACACGCCGTACGCGGCGCTGACGCAGGGCACATGATGCCCGCTTCAGCACGTGTCCAGGGGGGACCATGAGCGCCCGCACCACCATCGCCGCCGTTCTACTACTCGGCGCCACCGCTACCCCCTGCAGCAGCAACGAACAGCGCCAAACCCGGCCCGACCACGACCGTCACAGCCTCGCCGGACACCAAGGCCACCGACGCGGACACCGGCGTCCTGAAGATGGGCACGAAGAAGTCCGTCACCGACGCCGAGCACAACCTGCACTTCACCGTCCAGGCCCTCGAATACCAGCAGCCGTACAAGGGGCCGCAGCCGCAGAACCCGGAGGACTTCCAGGGCGGCGATACCTGGGCAACCGCCAGAGTGAAGGTCTGCAACAAGGCTGGCGCGAACCTCACCATCGACCAGTCACCCTGGTCACTGGCCTACGTGGACGGCACCAGCATCGAGATCACAGGTAGCAGCGGCGGCGACATGCCCAAGCCCGAGTATCCGATGGACACGACCTTGAAGCCTGGGCGCTGTGCCGCCGGCCTCATCGCTTACCCGGTGACCAGCAAGAAGCGGCCAGCGCGCCTGGTCTACGAGCCGGAGGGCAGCGAGCCGACCGAGTGGGCGATCCCGAAGGCGTGACCGCGCGGCCCCGGAGCAGCCTGTCACGGCTGCTCTTGTGGCCTCCTGACGCCCCGGCCATGGGTTGCCTGCAATCGCTCCGATGCCGCCTCAGTGCGCAATCTGCTGCAATCGTCGAGCGGTTCCCTGCCATCGCACGCATTCTGGATGCCCAACTACCAAGATGCGGAGGCAAGATGACTCTCAGGTTCCTCGGCACCACCAGCGAAGACGGCGACTGCCCCACTCTGTACGAGGTCGTCGAGACAGGCGACATCCTCGTTCAGGGCGAGCGGGAAACCGACCCCGAGCACCTCGCGCAGTTGCGGAACGTGAAGGAGTCGGAGATCTTCGTACGGATCCCGCGCGAGCTGCTCACGCGCTTCGCCCCCAAGGAGTGACGTGCCGAACGTGACGTCCTTCGCTGAAGTGGCCTACCTCTTTGAGGAGTTCGAGCACACCGCTTGGCGACTGGAGACGCGCCGCCGCTACGCCTCGGACCGCAAGAGCCCACGGTGGCAGCGCTTCATCGCAGGGGAGGACATCACCCGTGATCTCCCCAACGCCTGGCGGGAGAACGTCGCGGCGCAGACCGGGCAGGGCAAACGGATCGAACGGGTGCGGATCGTCGATGACCCTCCGACCGAGGGGCAGCGTTTCCTGCTCCTGAGCGGGCTGGGCAACGTCTCTTCGGGCGAGGACATCCGCAACCTCTACCGCGCGGAGGCCGAACGGCTCGGGCTGCCGTCCTTCGACTTCTGGCTGTTCGACTCCCGCCTCCTGGCGAAGTTCGCGTTCGACGACGAGGACACCACCCTCGGCGTGCAACTGATCGAGGACCCCGCCGAGGTCCTCGCAGCATGCCAGGCCAGGGACGCAGCATGGCATCACGCCGTCCGTACCGAAGAGTTCCAGCAGCGGGTACGTTCCCCCATGTGAGCACGGACTTCCAGACGGCGAGGGAGGCGCTTGGCGCGCGGCTGGGAGAGCTGCGCGCCGAGGCCCGTATGCAGGGCAAGGACCTCGCTGCGAAACTCGGGTGGCAGGCCTCGAAGGTCTCCCGCATCCAACTGGGGAAGCAGACGCCGAGCGCCGAGGACATCGCCGCGTGGGCCCAGGGCGTCGGTCGGCCCGACCTGGAGACCGAACTGCAAGGGCTGCGCGCCAGCCTGGAGATGAAGCACCGATCATGGCGCCGCCAGCTCGCAGGCGGACACCGCGGCCGCCAGGAAATCGCGGTCAGGGAGAGCGCTGTCACCCAGCTGACGCGCGGACTCGAAGTCTCCCGGATCCCAGGTCTGTTCCAGACACCGGACTACGCGCGCATCATCTTCGACGCGAACGCAGAATTCCGCGGCATCCCACCGACGACCGAGGCGGCCGTCGAAAAGCGCATGCATCGGCAAGAGGCCCTCTACGAACCGGGCAAGACCTTCCGGTTCCTCGTATGCGAGGCCGCCCTCTACCACCGGTCGTGTCCCGCAGATGTGATGGCCGAACAACTTGACCGGTTGCACAGCAGCGTGGGCCTTCGCCGCGTGGAACTCGGCATCCTGCCCTTCGGAGTGCAGTTGCGGCGCACGGCCCCCCACGCGTTCTGGATCTACGACCGGCGATTGGTGATCGTCGAGACGATCAGCGAGGAGCTGTGGCTCACTGGCGAGGACGACATCCGCTTGTACGAGCGAGCGTGGGACTGGCTCGCCGAATCCGCTGAGTACGGTGCTCCCGCGCGTCGCCTGATCGGCCGCGCGAGAGCCTCCCTCGACCTCGCGTAGGCAATCGGCTGCAAGCTCACTGCCCACGTGCGCAATCCAGCGCAATCGACCACCGTAGGCGCAATCGTTGCGCCTACGGTCCTGGTCATGGCCTCACCGATGCACGTACCGGAGGCGCAGCACGAGGCAGGAGACGCCTGGCTCGCCGACTGCGCCGAACAACCCGACCTCGTACGCGAGGCCTGGGACGTACAGGCCCTCGCCACCATCCGTACCGGCGTGCACTGGCTCGCCGCCGAGAGCCCCATCGTCGCCGTCCTGGCCGCCCTCAAGCGCATGCCCCCGGGACGTCTCGGTCCCGTCCTCGCTGACCCCACCACCGAACAGGCGTGGTGGTTGGTTCCGCTCGGCGCCGGGGAGCACCTCGCCGGCACAAGGCAGATCAGGGTCCGTCCCGCCGGCTGGCCGCTGCGCTGCCCGCCGACAGGTTGGCAGCTCTGCGGCCGCTTCTGGCTGCAACGCCCCGACGGCTCCGGCAAGTTGACCGACCCGGTCTTGCTCGGAGCCGCGCTCGGCCCCGAAGGCAGCGGTCCGCGACTCCCTGCGGAGGCATTCGGATGACCACGATGGACGACTCGCCAGCCGACCTAGCTCCCCCGCTGGCTCAGCCCGCTCCCACGCCTGGTTGTGGCGTGTGCGAGGCGCTCGTCCGGCAGCGCGCCACCGCACGCGCCAAGGGCGACTTCTCCAGCGCCGGTGACTGCAACGTGGAGATTCTCAACCACACCCACCAGCCACAGAGAGGGAAGCGGACATGAGCGGAACCTCGTGGGAGTGGCGCGACGCCGGAAGCAACTCTGGCCACATGCAACAGGTGGCCGGCGACGCCGCCTACACCCGCACCCACAGGGCGTACCGCGCCTACATCGACCACACCTCGACGTGCAGCGCCTGCGCTCACCAGGACGGACGGTGTCCGGCAGCAGACCAGCTCTGGGAGAGCTACCTCGGTGCCACCTCGTCGTAGACCTCGCTGCCGGAACACGGGCAGGCACCGGCAGCGGGATGGGGCGGCCGCCCTCGTAGGACCCATACTGCGCGGCCGCCTGTCGATCGGCTGTCGGCGCCTGGACCCCGCGTCGGTCGAGGAACGAGGAGACGCGGGCAAGGTCCATGGCTTCAGCTCACTCCGAGCCCCCGACCAGGCTGACAGCCATGGCCCCCGACCACCGGTCACGATCGGTCAACGTGCGCATGGGGCTGCCGTGGTCGGGCCTGTGGTCGGGCCGACCATGGGTCCCGCCTGGTGCTGGGGAACGCTGCGCAGTGGCGGTTGCGCAGCGACAGCACGTGTTGCGCAGATACTGCGCAACACGTTCGGGTCGTGCGTCCCGCTGTGTGCAGCCAGCCTTCCCGTTGTGCGCAGTCGGCTGCGCATGCCGACTGCGGGGCTGTGGTCGGGCCGACCACAGCCCCGACCATGGGCTTTGTGTCCCCGTCGTGACCGGGGTCGGGCCTTCGTGGTCGGCGGTCGGGTCGGGGCCCGTGACTTGTCTCAAGGTCAGCAAGTACACGATCTGACCTGCGAGTTCGACCATGTCCCCTGGCAAGCAGGTCTCGCGGAGCGGCGCTGCCCCTGTGATGGCCGCCGGTGCGGAACTGGAGAGGATGCGGCGTCGCGTGCGTTTGTCACGCCTGGCCCTGTTCATTGCGATTGCGGCCGGGCCCGTCGCGGTGATGTCCGGCCCGGCCACACCTTCTTCCACGTCGATCCGTTCGGGCGCGCCTCGATCTGCAAAGTCGGCCGCGACCCGAACATCGACCTCATCAAGGAAGGCGTGGAAGGTCTGGCCCGGCTCGGCGGCATCGCCGAGTCCCTCATGCTTCGCACCGGAGGCTGTACCGGCTGTCAGCTGTCCGGCACCTGCCGGGTCTGCAGGCCGATGGCCAAGGTCTTCCAGGAGGCGAAGGCACCACTGGAGAACTACTGCCAACACGCAGAAAGGTGACCGCATGACCGCTGTCATGGTCGAGATCACACCGGTTCGCACCGCCTCCCTCGAGAAGGAGGATCCGGACGCTGTCGTACTCGTCGGCGACGTCGAAGCACTGCTGAACGGCACGCTGCCGGGATGCGGCGACGACAACCCCTACCAGTAGCGCCCAGGGCGGGTGGGCGCCGCGCCCTCCCCAGCGGCTCCCACCCGCCCAGCAACACGGCCGGGCAGTCACGGCGATCCCCGCCTTCACCACCACACGAACTCAGCGCCTCCTGGAGAGCACCTTGGCAACCCACCGCCTGACCGACATGCCCAAAGAGGCCCTCGCCGCGATCGAGTCCCTCACCGGTGCGGTCACGAAGACTGAAATGCTGTCAGCCGGACTGAACAGCGAGATCGCTGCCCGGCTGCACTGCGGCAACGACACGATCTTCATCAAGGGCATGCGCAGCGACCACCCACGCGTGTGGACGCAGCGCCGCGAGGCCGACATCAACCCCCACACCGAGGGCCTCGCCCCGAAGCTGCTGTGGCACATCAAGCAGGACGGCTGGGATCTCCTCGGCTTCGAGGACCTCGACGGCGAGCACGTCGACTACTCCCCCGGGTCGGCGCACCTGCCCCTGGTCGTGCACGCCCTGCAGACTCTGGCAGGCGTCACCGCGCCATCGTCAGTGGAACTCAAGACGATGCCGTCCCGCATGAGTGCCTACGTAGACCGGGACTCGGGCGATCTGCATCTGTTCGCGGGAAGCAGCCTGCTGCACACCGATTGGAAACCCGACAACGTCCTCGTCAAGGACGGCGAAGTACGCGTGGTCGACTGGGCGTGGGCCTCCAGCGGCGCCGCATGGATCGACCCCGCCCTGTGGATCATCTGGCTCATCGCATCCGGCCACACCACGGAACAAGCCGAAGCCCTGGCGAGTCAACACCCGGTCTGGAGCCACGCCCCCGTTCACGGCATCAACGCCTTCGCCCGTGCACAGCAACGGCTGTGGGAGTCGATCGCCAGGGTCGACGCGCCCGACGAGTGGACCCACACGATGCACAACGCCGCGAAAGCCTGGGCGGCCCACCGGTCATGACCCCTTCGCGGGCTCCAGGTTCCGGGAGTGGTGAATGCCCGCTTCCTAGCCACTATCTCCCTGGATCCGCGCGCGGCCTCCACGTCCGCCAGACCGTTGAGCCGTCGACCAGCGACCTCGGCAACTTCACCCGCACCCACGCTGCCCACATCCACGGCCGCACTCTCGCCTGCCTTGTCTCCGCCCAGCGGTACGAGCACGTCGACCATGAGATCGAGCCGCTCCTCCGCGTAGAGGTCGTTTTGTCCCGACGAAGTTATTTGGTAGCACCATCGCCAACGTGGTGGTCCAGGCAGTACTTCTGCCCGGGCCACCACGTTGCTGTCATCGGTCGCTGCACCGCCGTACTTCGGCCTACGTCAGGCGGAACGTGATCGTGTGGTAGTACTGGTCGGACCCGGTCGCGCCGTCACGCAGGGCGGCCCGGAGCTTCATGTACTGCCCCTTCGCCGGTTCCGGGATATGAGCGGACACGCAGTCGCCGTTGGACCCGTTGGCATCCGCCACCTCGTAGTAGCCTCCGCCGTCGGAGTTTCGCCAGACCTCAGCAACGGCACGGAGCCCATCAGGGGTGCCCCGATCGCAAACTGTCAGGGTCGCCCCGTACCCGCTGGCGTCACTGGTGTACTGGGCGAACCCATAGCCGCCCCTCGCGGAGGTGTACGAGTACACGCCCTCGTCAGAAGCGCTGGCAGGACCAGACACCAATACGCCTGCGCTGAAAAGCGCCGCTACCGCACCGGCCAGGACAGCAGCCCTGCTTCTCACCTTTATGGTCAACGACCTCATCCCACTCCTCATCTCGCTTCTTGGTTACGTCTCTGCGGTGCTCGGTGCCTCCTGTCCGAACCTGGTCAGGGCCGTGCCCGGGCTTCTACCCGGCGATAGACAGGGGCGAAGGTGAATTCTTTTGCTCGCTCACGGACAAGGGTGGCTGGAGGGCTGATCGAGAGGCGACGTGATTTGGCCTAGCTCAAATAACGACATCTTGGACATGCTCCTGCCATGCCGATACGCATCCACTTCACGACTGAGGACATGGCCCGCACCTGTTTCGTGGAGGCACCCCGTCCTTTTCTCGAGCTGAACATCGCGCTGCGGCAATTGCAGGAAGGCAGTCACCCGACCCGGTTCGGGGCCTGGAGGCGGGAGTCATTGCGGCGCCTGTCGCCAAGGGTGCAGCAGCTGTTCGACCTGATCCCCTCACGGGGCTGGGCGGTAAGCTTCCTCAGCAGTCCGGCGGCCGAGAGCATTGAAGAGGCGCTGGATCGGGTCCGGGCGATGCCTGCTGCCCGCCTCCGGAAGGAGACGGAGGTCTGGGCCTTCCGAGACCATCAGCGGCCGGTGCCGGCCTGGACGCAGTTGCTCGGTGACGACAGCAAGCTGCTGTTGGAGTTGACCGATGTTGCAGCCCACGTGTACCAGCACGTCATCGCTCCCTACCAGCAGCGCATCGACGATCTGAGCGCCGCGGACCGAGCACTGCGCAGACGGCAGGCCGCCCACGGTGGGCTCCATGCCCTGCTGGCCGGACTCAACCCCCGCCACATCAGCTGGAAGCCACCGATTTTAGAGCTGGCCATGGCGGACGGTACGGACGACGACTTTTATCTCGCCGGCCGTGGCCTGCAGTTGATTCCGTCGGTCTTCGGAGCGGCCTCTCCCGTACTGGGTGTGAGCGCCGAACCCCAGCCGTATTTGACCTACCCCGTCCGCCTCGACGACACAAGCCGCGCCCTGCCGCCCACGAACACCGCACGGGCCCTCAGCACCGTCCCAGACTCCCTTACCGCGCTCCTCGGCCACACTCGGGCCATAGTGTTATGGACCATCGCAGCTCATTCGGGCTGCACCACCACCGAACTGGCCCGCCAGGTCGGTACCTCCCCGGCCAGCGCCAGCCAGCACGCGACCGTTCTACGCTCCGCCGGGCTGATCACAACCATCCGCGACCGCAACACCGCCCTCCACACCGCAACCCGACTGGGCACCAGCCTCCTCAACACAACCGCCTAGGAACGATCACCGCGGTCACCGCGGATCATGGCCAGTCCCAAACCATCCGAACGTCTGGTCCTCGTGAGCGCGCCGCGGAAAGCCGCACGACGATCAATTCTCACCCGGGCATCGGAGAGGTCGGTGGGGTACGGGCGGTGTCGCGTTCAAGGCCCTCGACCTCTACATGTCCCGGCGTTGAGACTGCGGGTCGCGTGCTGATCGTCGACGCCGCTGCGGTGCGCGTGGAGCGCCAGCTGCTGGCGGGCGAGTTGACCTGCCCGTCCTGCGGGGCGCCCCTCGTGCCCTGGGGGCACGGCAGGGAGCGGGAAGTACGCGGCGATCTCGGAGTTCGTTGGTTCGTACGTCCTCGCCGGTCGCGCTGTTCGGGCTGCCAGGTCACGCACGTCCTGCTGCCGGACACGTCGTGGCCGCGGCGGATGGATGCGGCCGAGGTGATCGGGGCCGGGCTGGAGATAGCGGCCCTGGGCATGGGGCACCGCCAGGTCGCCGCCCATCTGGGGCTCGCGGACGGCACGGTCCGCGGCTGGATCCGCCGCTTCCGCCGCAGGTCGCAGGAAGTGCGCCGGTACTTCACCGTCACCCTGGTCGCGCTCGCGGACGATCCCGTGATGCCGGAGCCGGCCGCCTCGCCGTTGTCCGACGCGGTTTCGGTCGTGGGGGGGGGGGGGGCGGCGGGCGGGGCCCCGCCCGCCCCGCCCCCCACAAAGCCAAAACAAAAAAACCAACAAAAAAACAAAAAAACT
>NZ_JBEXDZ010000066.1:0-45639 GCF_040606085.1 Streptomyces sp. NPDC005485
GCGCGGCGGTCCTGGTGGTCCATGCGGGCGCGGAGCTCGGCGCAGCGGGCCGTGGCGCGTTCGTGGTCGTCGCGGATCCAGGCGAGGTCGAGGCGGAGGGCGTCGGCCTCTTCCCGGGAGGCGGCCGCCCGGAGCATCCGCCCCAGTTCGACCTGGCGTTCCGCCGCGTAACGCTGTTCGCGGAGCATGACGTCGAGCCGGTCGCCGAGGGCGTCGCGGCCGCCCGGCCGGGCATCGTGGGCGGCGAGCGAGGCGCCGTGCAGGGCCCGGGCCCGCCCGGTCTCCTGGGCGGCGGTCCCGGCGCCGTGTCCGGCGGCGAGATCCTGCAGGAGCGCTTCGACGACGTCCCACGGCGGGACCTCCCAGCCGTCCAGGCAGGCCCGCATCCCGTCGGGGTCGCGCTGCCAGAACACCGCGCACCAGCCGCCGCCCTGATCGAGCCGCTCCATCAGGCCGTTCAGGTATTTCGCGAACTCCCGTACCTGTCCCGGGAGTTGTTCCACAGCCATCACACAACTCCCCGGCAGACTGGAGTACTCCGGTCCGGTAGAAAACACCAGCCGTGTTACGGAACGGCTACGGGGAGTTTTCGGACTGGCCGCAGAGTCCTGTGATCCCGCGGACGGCCGATGTGCGTCACACCTCGGCCGGCACGCAATCGCCCGCCAATCGGTCCATCGACAGCCCGAGCACCCGCGCCAGCGCGGCCACCGTGAAGAACGCCGGGGTCGGGGCCCGGCCGGTCTCGATCTTGCGGAGGGTCTCTGCGGAGAGACCCGCGTGCGCGGCGACGTCCGCCATGCTGCGGCCGCCACGGGCCTCGCGCAGCAACCGTCCGAGGCGCTCGCCTCGTTCACGCTCTTCGGGGGTCAAGGGGGTGCGTACCATGCCACCATTCTAATACCGGTATAGTAATTGGCATGGTGGAACTGAAGACAGACACATCGATCGACGCCATGTACGCCGCCGGCCAGGTCGTCGGCCGGGCCCTCACGGCGGTGCGGGAGGCCGCGGACGTGGGCGTCTCCCTCCTGGAGCTGGACGAGGTGGCGCACGGCGTGCTGCGCGGGGCGGGAGCCGGCTCGCCCTTCCTCGGCTATCGGCCCTCGTTCGCCCCGACCCCCTTCCCCGCGGTCATCTGCGCCTCCGTGAACGACGCGATCGTGCACGGCATCCCGACCGGCTACCGGCTGCGCGACGGCGACCTGGTCTCCATCGACTTCGGCGCCGAACTGGACGGCTGGGTGGGCGACTCAGCGATCAGCTTCGTCGTCGGCGAGCCGCGCGCCGCCGATCTGCGCCTCGTCGAGACCGCCGAGCGCGCTCTCGCCGCCGGCATCGAGGCGGCCGTCGTCGGCAACCGCATCGGCGACATCGCGCACGCCGTCGGCGCGGTCTGCCGCGCGGCGGGGTACGGCATCCCGCAGGACTTCGGCGGGCACGGGGTGGGCCGCCGTATGCACGAGGACCCGCCCGTCCCGAACGAGGGCCGACCCGGCCGCGGCCTCGCCCTGCGCCACGGCATGGTCCTCGCGATCGAGCCCATGCTGATCGGCGGCGGCGCCGACGGCTATCACGAGGCCCCCGACGGCTGGACGCTGCGCACGAACGACGGCTCCCGCGCCGCCCACGCGGAACACACGGTGGCGATCACGGACGCGGGACCCCGCATCCTGACCGCACGCCAGGACGGCGCGCCGAACATCTCTGCCGACGCGCCGTCGCACCACTCCTGAGCCGCTACGACGCCGGGGTCACCACCATCGCCGACCCGCCGCCGCGGCGTACCCTCTCCGCCGCCGCGAGCCACTTGCCGCCCGGCAGCCGCTGCACTCCCGTCGCTGCGCCGATCTCCGGGTTCAGCTTGAAGGCATGGCCAATGGACTGCAGCTGGGTGCGCAACTCGCTGTTGTACAGGCCCGGTTCGAGTTCCGTGGTGGCGGCGTTGCGCTGACTGGCGCGCGGTGCCGCGATGGCGTCCACCAGGGGAAGGCCGCGGTCGAGGAACCCCGTCAGGGTCTGCAGCACGGTCGTGATGATGGTGGCTCCGCCCGGCGAACCGAGCGCCACCACCGGCCTGTTGTTCCCGTCGAGGACGATCGTCGGCGAGATCGACGAGCGGGGCCGCTTGCCGGGTCCGGGCAGGTTCGGGTCGTGCACGGCCGGGTTCGCGGGGGTGAAGGAGAAGTCGGTGAGCTCGTTGTTGAGCAGGAAGCCGCGGCCCGGGACCGTGATGCCGCTGCCGCCGGTCTGCTCGATGGTGAGCGTGTACGCGACGACGTTGCCCCACTTGTCGGCCACCGTCAGGTGCGTGGTGTTCTCGCCCTCGTACGTCGTCGGGGCCGCCGTGCCCCCGGATGCGCAGGCCGCGGGATGCCGCGGGTCGCCGGGCGCGAGGGGGCTGGTCAGCACCGCGTCGTCGTGGATCAGGCACGCCCGCGAGTCGGCGTACTTCTGCGACAGCAGCTGCGTCGTCGGTACGTCCTCGAAGGCGGGGTCACCCACCCAGCGCCCGCGGTCCGCGAACGCGATCCGGCTCGCCTCGATGTAGTGGTGCAGGTACTGCGCCTCGCTCGCCTGCGAAAGGTCGGTCCTCTCCAGGATGTTGAGCGCCTCGCCGACCGTGGTGCCGCCGGAGGAGGAGGGCGCGATCGAGTAGACCTTCAGTCCTCGGTACGACGTCTTCGACGGGGCCTGCAGGTTCGCCTCGTACGCCTCGAGGTCCTTCTGCGAGAGGTCGCCCGGGCGGGCGTTGTAGCCCGAGGCCGGGTCCACCGGCGGCTCGTTGACCGTGTCGACGATCTCCTGGCCGAGGTCGCCTCCGTCGTAGATCGCGTCGGCGCCCTCGCGGCCCAACTCCTCGTACGTGCGCGCCAGATCGGGGTTCTTGAAGGTCGAGCCGACCACCGGGAGCGAGCCGCCCGGCAGGAACAGCTGCGCCGTGTCGGGGAAGTTCCTGAACCGGGCCTGGTTGGCCTCGGTCTGCGAACGGAAGGTGGAGTCGACGGTGAACCCGTCGCGAGCCAGCCGTTCGGCGGGCCGCAGCAACGACTTGAGCCCCTTGCTGCCCCACTCGTCGAGGGCGGTCTGCCAGGTGGCGGGTGTGCCGGGCGTGCCCACGCCCAGCCCGCTGGTGACGGCGTCCGCGAAGGGGATCGCCTTGCCGTTCTCCACGAAGAGGTCGGAGTCGGCGCTCAGCGGGGCCGTCTCACGGCCGTCGATCGTGTGCACCGTACGGGACTTGGCGTCGTAGTAGACGAAGTAGCCGCCTCCGCCGACGCCCGACGAGTACGGCTCGGTGACCCCCAGCGCGGCCGCCGTGGCGACGGCCGCGTCCACCGCGTTGCCGCCCTTCTTCAGGACCTCGATGCCGGCCGCGGAGGCGTCCGCGTCGACGCTCGCCACGGCACCGCCGTAGCCGACGGCGACGGGTGTCTTCTCCGCCGCACGGACCCCGGGCGGCGCCGCCGCCCCGACCGACATCACCACCACCGAAACCGCCAGGACCGTCAGATTCCGCGCAAGAGGGCGACGCATGCGTACCTCCAGTCAACAACCGTCCGCGCAGCGTAACTTCACCGGCGCACTCCCGTCAGGACCCCCTCGAACACCGGTCCGCACGCCCGCTAGCATGCGCGCCCATGAATGACGACGTGCGCAACATCGTCCTGGGCGTGCTGGGGGCCGGCATCAGTGCCGCGCTCGGCTGGCTGGCCCGGACGTACCTGTGGAAGCGCAGGCTCCGCCGCAAGCAGGCCTTCTTCGGGCTGCCCGACAACTCCGAGTCGCTGATGGTGGTTCCCCGCGACCCGGCGAGCGCGGAGCTCGCGGTGCACCGCATCGACGTGTTCGCGCTGCTGGAGCTCTCCGCGCTGATCAAGGACTGCGGCGCGCACGCCCAGATCGTCAGCCAGGACACCGTGCTGCAGGGCTTCGGCGAGCGCACCGAGTTCTGCGTGGGCGGCCCGTCCTCCAACCGCCGTATGGCCGCGCACATCTCCGCGCTGCTGCCGGGCATCCGCTTCAACACGGACCCCGAACCCGGCCCGGACCGGGCCGCCTTCCAGATCGGCAGCGAGCGCTACCGCATGGAGGCGGGCACCACCGAACACGTGATCCTGGCGCGGCTGACGACCAGCGAGCCGCAGCAGTCGCGGCCCGTCTTCCTCTTCTGCGGCCAGCGCGCGATCACCAACCAGGCGGCGACCCGCTACCTCGCCCGCAACCACGAGCGACTCAACCGCAAGCACGGCAACAACACCTTCGTCCTCCTGCTGAAGGTCGTGAACTCCCAGGCGTACGGCCCGGATGTCGTCGAACTCGTCGCGGACGTGACACGGGTCGCCCAGACGCCGCTCCCCGCGCCCGCGCCGCCGCGCAACTCGCACCGGGCGTCCTCCTGACCCCGCTCCGCAGCGTGGGGGACATCGCGGGAGACGTCCCGAGGGACCCCCTCCGTTTGCGCGCGGAATGAGCACTTCAGCAGGGCCGACGCACACGAAAGGAGCCATCCCGCTCACTAAATGCACACTTCAACAATCGTTACCCGCGCGTAACTTACCGACGGGTTACCTCCAGTAAGGGGCCGAGGTTACCGTCGGGTCACTTTGCACTGACACGAGTGAGGAGTGACCCGTGGGACTCTCGCGCTACGCCCTGCGTACGACCGCCGTGGGCGCCGTCTCGGCGACACTGATCGCCGGCACCGCCCTCGGGCTCGCCCCCACCGCCCAGGCGGCGTCGGCCGGGGTCGACTTCGTCGACATCACCGGTGACGGCGGCACGATCCTGAAGGCCAATGTCGTCAAGCCGGCCGGCGCCGACGGCACGCACCGCTACCCGCTGCTCGTGATGCCCACGAGCTGGGCGCTGCCGCAGATCGAGTATCTCGCGCAGGCCCAGAAGCTCGCGGACTCCGGCTACGTCGTGGTCACGTACAACGTGCGCGGCTTCTGGCAGTCGGGCGGAGAGATAGAAGTGGCGGGCCCTCCCGACATAGCCGACGCGTCCAAGGTCATCGACTGGGCGCTCGCCAACACTCCCGCCGACGCACAGCACATCGGCATGGCGGGCGTCTCCTACGGCGCCGGGATCAGCCTGCTCGCCGCCGGGCACGACAAGCGGATCAAGGCGGTCGCCTCGCTGAGCGGCTGGGCGGACCTGATCGACTCGATCTACTCGGGCCGCACCCAGCACTCCCAGGCGGCCGCCCTGCTGAACGGCGCGGGCACCATCACCGGGCGCCCCAGCGCCGAACTCCAGCAGGTCTTCAAGGACTTCTTCGCCTCCAACCTGGCCAAGGAGCAGGACATGCTCAACTGGGGGGCGAAACGTTCCGCCACGACGTATCTGGACCAGATCAACGCCAACGGCGCCGCCATCATGATGGCCAACGGCTGGGGCGACACGATCTTCCCGCCCAACCAGTACGCCGACTTCTACGAGAAGCTGACCGGCCCGAAGAGACTGGAGTTCCGCCCGGGCGACCACGCCACCGCCGAGCTGACCGGACTGTTCGGGCTGCCCAACGACGTGTGGACCGACACCGAGCGCTGGTTCGACCACTACCTCAAGGGCGACGACAACGGCATCGACCGCGAACTGCCCGTCGAGCTCAAGTCCCGCTCCACGGGCGGCTACGAGGGCTACCCGGACTGGAAGTCGGTGGGCGCGACACAGCGGAAGATCGCCCTCGCGGGCACCACGACCATCCACACGAACGTCGACTCGGGCGCGGACGGCGGGATCATCTTCCTCTCCAGCATCCTCGACCAGATCGCCCAGCTGCCCCCGGTGGCGTCGATCCCGCTGCTGCCGCGCTACTGGGCGGCCGTGTGGCAGTCGGAGAAGTACACGAGTGCCCAGTACGTGCGCGGCACCACCAAGCTGCACACCACGCTCACCCCGACCAAGGAGAGCGGCACCCTCGTCGCCTATCTGTACGACGTGGGCCCGCTCGGCCTCGGCAAGCTGGTCAGCAACGCGCCGTACACCTTCCACGGGCGTACACCCGGCAAGCCGTTCGGCGTCGACCTGGAACTGTTCTCCACGGCCTACGACGTTCCGGCAGGGCATCGTCTCGCCCTGGTCGTCGACACGGTCGACCCGCTCTACATCGAGCACAACCCGTCCGGCGCGCAGCTGACCTTCTCCTCGCCGGCGAACGACCCGTCGTACGTGTCGATTCCGCTGCGCGAGCAGTGATCTCCGGCTGCTGCCGGGCGGGCCTGGCCCTATGGCTACTGCACTCCCCCGCACCGCGAGGGCGTGAGGGTTCCTCCTGGCAGCAGCGTCCCTGGTTCGGCCGGTGCCACGTCCACGGCCTCGGTCTCGGGACTGCGCCGCTCACGCCGGGCCACCCATCGGGCGGACCGGGAAAGCAGCATGCACATCCCGATGCAGATCGGCGAGATCACCATCACCACGGGGATGAACGGCAAATCGTAGTCGAGGTTCGACGCGATGAGCCTCCCGGCATGGAGGAACTCCTCATCGGTGATCAGAAAGCCGAGCGAGGTGTCCCTGAGAATCACCACCAACTGACCTGCGACGGCGGGCAGTACGGCCCGCAGGGCCTGTGGGACGAGGACGTACGACATGACCCGGGTCCTGCGCATACCGAGCGCGAGCGCGGCTTCCCGTTGCCCGCGGTCGACGCAGTGGACGCCCGAGCGGAACACCTCGGCGAGCACCGAGCCGTGGTGGAGCGTCAGTCCGGCGACCAGTGCGGGCAGCGGCTGGGCCCTGAGCGCCACGAGGACGAAGAAGATCACCACCAGCACGGGCAGGGCACGGAAGAACTCGACGACCACCGTGGCCGGCCGGCGCACCCACCAGTGGTGCGACAGCCGCCCCGTCGCGAGGACGAAGCCGAGCGCGGGCGAGAGCACGGCGGCGCTCCCGAAGGCCTTGAGCGTGATGCCGAGGCCGCGCAGCAGAAGTTCCCGGGTGCCCGGGTACTCGAAGGGCCTCCACTTCGTAGGGATGAACTGGCCGGTGTCGAACAGGAGAGAGAGGATCCAGGCGAGCAGACCGAGGATCAGGACGGCGCAGAGAATGCCGTAGGCGCCGCGGCGCGGCCGGGGACGGGGTCTCGTGAGGTCGTAAAGGGCGGCGGCGTCAAGGGTGTTGGCGGTCATCGGGCGGCTCCCCGGCGCTGGTCTTCTCCTTGCGCGGGGGCACAGCACACACGTGTCCTGCGGATCATGCGATGCACTCCCCCGCTCAGTGCTTGAGGATCTTGGAGAGGAAGTCCTTGGCGCGGTCGCTGCGCGGGTTGGTGAAGAACTCGTCGGGGACACGGTCCTCGACGATGCGGCCGTCGGCCATGAAGACCACGCGGTTGGCGGCAGAGCGGGCGAAGCCCATCTCGTGGGTGACGACGACCATGGTCATGCCGTCGCGCGCGAGTTGCTGCATGACCTCGAGCACCTCGTTGATCATCTCCGGGTCGAGGGCCGAGGTCGGCTCGTCGAACAGGAGCGCCTTGGGATCCATGGCGAGGGCGCGGGCGATGGCGACGCGCTGCTGCTGACCACCGGAGAGCTGGGCGGGGTACTTGTCGGCCTGGGAGACGAGACCCACCCGGTCGAGGAGTTCGCGGGAGCGCTTGTCGGCCTGCTCCTTCTTGCGTTTGCGGACCTTGATCTGGGCCAGCGAGATGTTCTGCAGGACCGTTTTGTGGGCGAAGAGGTTGAAGGACTGGAAGACCATCCCGACCTCGGCGCGCAACTGCGCGAGCGCCGTGCCCTCGTCCGGCAGCGGGACGCCGTCGAGCTTGATCGTGCCCGAGTGGATCGTCTCAAGACGGTTGATCGCCCTGCACAGTGTCGATTTGCCCGACCCCGACGGGCCGATGACCACGACCACCTCCCCCTTGCCGACGGTGAGGTTGATGTCCTGGAGGACATGCAGCTCCCCGAAGTACTTGTTCACGTCATGCAGCTCGATCAACGGATCGACAGCCATGCCCGGCCCTACCCACTCTCAGCTGTGTCGCAGTTGCCGCAAACTATCCAGACAAGAAGGGACTTAATACTCGACACGCACTTTTCGGGCACTAGGCGTATTTATCGAGTTTTCCGTTTACCGTCACTCCGCCGGCGTCACTCCGCGCGAGCGACGGCCCGCTCTATGTCTCCGACACCTCGGCGTACAGCTGCGACAGTTCGGGGGCGCCGCTGGAGGCCCAGGTGTGCCCGGAGGCGACCACGTCGATCTCGCGGCCGGAGGCCAGCCGCACCACGGGCTGGCCGTTGGGCCAGATCTCCCAGACGGCGCCGGGGACCGTGCGCACGATCACGGTGCCGAGGTAGAGCCCCGCGTCGTTGCCGAGCCAGGGCAGGGTCTCCTCGTCGTCGCGCCAGCGTGGCAGCAACTGGTCGAGCGCCTCCAACGAGGCCGCGGAGTCGTCCAGTTCGACCCCCGCCTGCTGTGCCTGGGAGCGCAGCAGCTCGCACTCGGAGAGGAGTTCGGCGATGCCCTCGTGATCGTGGTCACCGTCGGAGAACACCGCGACGCCGAAGGCGAGGCCGCGCTTCTTGCGCCAGTTGCCCAGGAAAGGGATGTTCATACGCCCAGCGTGTCATTCACGCCGCCCCTCGCACCACAGGCGCGCGGAGCCCTCCGGCGCAGGGGAGTTCGCCGGGAGCCGGCCGGGGAGTTCGCGCCATCTTCACGTCCGCCTCGTTGACGGGTCCTCTGCGCATCCTTAACTTCATGGCGCAACCGTCACCTCGCCGGCACGGGAGAGGGGTCATTCGTGCGCCGAAGCCTGTGGGGTCGGGTGGTTGTGCTCACGCTCCTCCTCTCGGCCCTTCCTCTCGGAGCGGCGGCCGCGACGGCCGCCCCCGGGCCGCTCCCTCTGGAGCGCCTCTTCGACAACACCGCGGTGAGTGACGACACGCGGCCCACCGAAGCCGACTTCGACGGCTTCGGCGGCTCCCTGTCGGCGCAGGACCTGACCGCCGGGGGGTGGACCCCGGGCCGTTCGCTGACCGTCCAGGGCGCGCGGCTGACCTGGCCGCGGCGCGCGGCAGGCGAGCCGGACAACGTGCGCGCGGCCGGCCAGTCGGTCCGCGTGCACAGCCGCGGCAACGCGCTCGCCTTCCTTGTCTCGGGCACGGGCGGCGCCGACGTGGGCGGTACGGGCACGGTGCGGTACGCCGACGGCGGCCGCGCCCCGTACCGGTTGACCGCCCCGGACTGGCGCACCGGTCCGCTCGCCACCAAGGCCGTGGCACTGCCGCACCTGAACACTCCCGACGGTCAACTCGGCCTGAAGGTACGGCTGTACGTCATGACGGTGCCGCTCGCGCGCGGGCGCGAGGTCACGTCGGTGGACCTGCCGAAGGCGGACGCACTGCATGTGTTCGCGCTGTCGGTGCGGGCCTCGACGCGGGGCTGGACGGGCAGTTGGGCGGCCTCGACCTCCGGTTACACGGCCGTCGGTCCCTGGACGGACCGGACGCTGCGACTCGTGGTGCACACCTCGGTGGGCGGGCCGCGAGTGCGGATCCGGCTCGACAACACCTTCGCGGCGGCGCCGGTACGGATCGGCAGCGCGACAGTGGCCGTGCAGGCGGCCGGTGCGCGCCCGGCGACTCCGCCGGCACCGCTCGCCTTCCGGGGTGCGACGGGAGCCGAAATCCCCGCGGGCGCCCAGGTGTTCAGCGATCCGGTGGGTCTTGAGGTGCCCGCGGACGCCAACCTGCTGGTGAGCTTCCACCTCCCCGGGACGGTGGCGGCGGCGCCGGTGCACCGGCTCGCCGTGCAGCGGTCGTACGTCAGCGAGCCGGGCGACCACGCGGGCGACGGCTCCCCGGAGGCGTACACCTCGACGATCACGAGCTGGCCGCTGCTGACCGGCGTCGACGTGAGCGGCGGGCCCGGGTCCGTGGTGGTGCTCGGTGATTCGATCACCGACGGCGAGAAGTCCACGCAGGAGGCGAATCACCGCTGGCCCAATGTGCTGGCCACACGTGTGCTGAACCAACATGTGGTCCCGCACTATGGCGTCCTCAACCAGGGCATCTCAGCGAACCGTGTGGTCGGCGACCGCTATCCGGGCGACGGGGTCTCCACCGACACGGGCGGAGTCAGTGCGCTGCACCGCCTGGACCGCGATGTCCTCGCCCAGACCTCGGCACGCACGGCCGTGGTCTTCCAGGGCGTCAACGACGTCCGCTGGGGCGCGTCCGCGGACCAGGTCGTGGCCGGACTGCGGGAGATCGCCGCCCGCGCCCACGCCCGCGGGCTGCGCGTCCTGGCCGCCACGATCGCCCCCTGCGAGGGCGAGTCGCTGTGCACCGCGGCGGCTGACACCCGACGGACCGCGGTGAACGCCTGGATCCGCGCCGGCACGGACTTCGACGGCGTACTGGACTTCGACGCGGTCCTCCGGGACCCCGACCGCCCGGCCCGGCTCCTGCCCGCCTACGACAGCGGAGATCACCTGCATCCGGGAGACGCGGGCCTCGCGGCGCTGGCGGACTCGGTGGACCTCAGGCTGCTGTCGGCGTCATGAGGTCCGGGAGGCCGGTGCGGGTCACACCTCGAGGTCCACGACCACCGGCGCGTGATCGGAGGCACCCTTGCCCTTGCGCTCCTCACGATCCACGTACGCGTCCTTGACCGCCTTGGAGAACGCCTCGTTGCCGTAGACGAGGTCGATGCGCATCCCGCGGTTCTTCGGGAAGCAGAGCTGGCGGTAGTCCCAGTACGTGTACGGGTGCTCGTACTTCAGGGGGCGCGGGACCACGTCCGAGAGGCCCGCCTCGCGCAGGGAGGTGAGGGCGGCGCGCTCGGCGGGCGTGACGTGTGTGAGGCCCTCGAAGGCGGCAACGTCGTAGACGTCGTCGTCCGTCGGCGCCACGTTGTAGTCGCCCATCACCGCGAAGGGCCGGCCACCCGCCGCGTCCCCGGCGACGGCCGCCTTGAGCGCCTCGAACCACTGGAGCTTGTACGCGTAGTGCGGGTGGTCCACCTCGCGGCCGTTGGGCACATACACCGACCAGACGCGGATCGGGCCGCAGGTCGCGGAGACGGCTCGGGGCTCCTGCACGCTGTCGTAGCCGGGGTCGCCGGGCAGGCCCCTGACCACGTCCTCCAGGCCCACACGGGAGACCACCGCCACTCCGTTCCACCGGCCCGTCGCGTGCACCGCCGACTCGTAGCCCAGCTCGCGCAGCTCGTCGGTCGGGAAGCCCTCGGCCGTGGTCTTGGTCTCCTGGATGCACAGCACGTCCGTGCCGCTGCTCTCCAGCCAGGCCAGCAGCCTCGGGAGACGGGCGGTGATCGAGTTCACGTTCCAGGTCGCAATGCGCATGCCTCACAACCTACCGGGCGGGTACGACAACGCTCCCGCCCCCGCCCGTCGCACGCAGGCACGGCCGTGCTCAGACCTCGGCGGACGCCCCCGGAGCGAGCCGCAGGTGCTCGGCGCCGCCCAGGGCGCCGATCTGGTTGTCGTAGATCGGCCGGGCGAGATCGGTGAGGAGCGCGTCGTGGATGTCGTACGCGCGCTGCGGCTTGACCTCGCGGACGTACTCGATGACCTCGGAGATCTTGCTCCAGGGGGCCATGACGGGGAGCATCAGCGTCTCGACGGGGTGGTCGGGGACGGTGAGCGCGTCGCCGGGGTGGAAGACGCGGCCGCCGTCGACGAGGAAGCCGACGTTGGTGATCCGCGGGATGTCCGGGTGGATCACCGCGTGCAGTTCGCCGTGCACCTGGACGTCGAAGCCCGCGGCGGTGAACGTGTCACCGTGGCCGACGGTGTGCACCCGGCCGGGGAAGGCGGCGGAGATCTTCTCCGCGACGGACCTCAGGGTCCAGATCTCGGCCGCCGGGTTGGCTTCCAGGCCCGCCCGCAGCCGGTCCTCGTTGAAGTGGTCCAGGTGCTCGTGCGTGACCAGGATCGCGTCCGCGTCGAGCGCGGAGTCCTCCTCGCTGAACGTGCCCGGGTCGATGACGAGCGTCCGCCCGTCCTTCTCGAGGCGGATGCAGGCGTGCGACTTCTTCGTGAGCTTCATGGGTTCCATCCTGCCCCCGCCGGTGCGGCGACGGGCGGGCTGAGCCTGGTGCTCCTGCTGCCAGGCTCAAGATCACTCCTGTGATCACTCCTGGGGCGTGGTCTCCTCGCGGATGACCTGCTGTGCCACTTTGAAGGCGCTGTTCGCGGCCGGTACGCCGCAGTAGACCGCCGCCTGGAGGAGTACTTCCTTGATCTCGACGGGGGTGAGTCCGTTGCGGAGAGCGGCGCGGGTGTGGAAGGCGAGTTCGTCGAGGTGGCCGCCCGCGACCAGCGCGGTCAGCGTGACACAGCTGCGCGAGCGCCGGTCGAGCCCGGGGCGGTCCCAGATCTCGCCCCACGCGTAGCGGGTGATGAACTCCTGGAAGTCCCCGGAGAACGCGTCCGCCGATGCCAGCGCCCGGTCGACGTGCGCGTCGCCGAGCACCTCGCGGCGGACCTTGAGCCCCGCGTCGTAGGGGTCGGGTCTGTTGCCCAGCGCGACGGGCTGCGGGGCGGCCGGGGCGATCTCGGCGAGGGGGGCCGCCGACGGGGGCGGCGCGAGGACCGGCTTGACCGGGGCCGCCGGGATCGCCATCTGGCCGGTGGACGAGTCGAAGGCGGGCTGCCAGGCGGTGGAGAAGTGCCGGACGAGCAGGTCGGTGACCGCGGCGGGCTGCTCCACGGGCACCAGGTGCGAGGCGCCGGGTACGACCGCGAGCCGGGCGTCGGGGATCCCGGCGACCAGGGTGCGCGCCTCCGCGGGCCCGGTGACCTGGTCGTCGGAGCCGGCCAGGACGAGCGCGGGGACACCGATGCGGCCAAGCTCTGCCCGTATGTCGAACGCGGCGAGCGCCTCGCAGGCCGCGATGTAGCAACCGGGGTCGGTGGTGCGCACCATCTGCACGGCCCACTCGGTGATCGCGGGCTGCGCCGCCGCGAACCCGGTGGTGAACCAGCGCTCCGGTGACGTGCGCGCCATCGGGTCCAGCCCGTTCGTCCGGACGATCACCCCGCGCCGGCGGAACTCGTCCGCCGTCCCGAACCGGGGCGACGCGGCGATCAGTGCGAGCGAGGCGACGCGCTCCGGGCGGCGCAGCGCCAGTTCCATCCCGAGGGCGCCGCTGAACGCGCAGCCCGCGAAGCCGAACCGCTGCACGCCGAGCCCGTCGAGCGTGGCCAGCAGCCGCTGCGCGAGTTCGCTGACCGAACCGGAGGGGTACGCGGGGGCTCCGCCGTGTCCCGGCAGGTCGAACCGGAAGATCCGCCAGTGCTTCGACAGCTCCGGGACCTGGCGATCCCACATGTGCCAGGTCGTACCCAGTGAGGGACCCAAGATCAGGACTGGGGCGTCCTCTCGCCCGTCAAAGCGGTATTGCAGCGTGTTCGTCGGCGTCTCACTCACGTCCTGCACGCTCTCACATCTCACTGATTCCACGCGCTCGGGGTCAGGTCCTCGTGCAAACCGTCCCACGTTGTGAGGGCTTCGCGAAGATCCTCCACGCGCCGCGGACCGAACAGCGCCTGCGCACGCCGTGCACAGGGCCGGGCCCGCGCACAAGGGCGGGCCCGGCCGGCATCAGGCCACGGGATCGAGGAAGGTCAGCACGGAGGCGTCCTCCTCGATCAGCGGAGCGAGGACGGTGTTGAACGGGCCGCCGTACGGCGCCTTCAGGTGGGCCTGGAAGGCGTCCTCGTCCCGGTACACCTCGAAGATCCAGAAGGCGCGCGGGGCGGCCGCCTTGGTGTAGACGTCGAAGGCGAGGTTGCCCTCTTCCTCGCGCACCTTCCCGGCGTACTCGAGGATCAGGCGGGCGACCTCGCCCTCCGCGCCTTCGCGGGCGGTGAACTCGGCGAGCAGAGTCTTCTTCACGGTCATGAATCCTTGTCAGTCGTGGGCGGAGTCGAGGTGGTGGACAACGGCCTTGTCCAGCCTCGCCGAGCCGTTCTCGGCGAAGAGTCGCACCCCCTGGTCGGCGGGGTCGGGGAAGATCTGGTCGGTGATCACGGCCTCACCGCTGCCGCCGAAGACCTCGACGGACGACCAGTCGACGAGGATGCGCAGCTTCACCTTGCCGTTCTCGGCCTTGAGCGGGGCACGCTGGACACCGGGGAAGGCGCCGCTGAAGTCCACTGCACCGGAGCGGGTGCGGTCGACGTACAGCTCCTGCGTCGTGGTGTCGTAGCCGATGACGGTCTCCGTGCCGTCGGCGCCGGTGCGTACCTTCAGGCCGAAGCGTTCGGCGTCCTTGACGGAGAAGGTCGCCTCGATGTCGAGCGCCTTGCCCTCGGCCGCGGGGCCGATCAGGGGCTTCGAGGTGCTCTTGACGGTGACACCGGACGCCGTCGCCGGGTCCTCGTCGCGGAGGGAGGCCAGGCTGTCGACGGGCCGGCTCGTCAGCCGGAGGCGGCCGTCGACGGTGCGAAGGGCCATCTGCCGGGGGATGCTCTGGGCGCTGCGCCAGGGCGAGGTGGGGATGGAGCCGCCGTACTCCCAGTCGTTCATCCAGCCGATCATGTAGCGCTTGTCACCCGGCACGTTCTCCCAGGACACGGCGGCGTAGTAGTCCTTGCCGTAGTCGGCCCAGTCGGCGCGCTGCACCACGGACCTGGCGGGGGCGTCGGCGGCCGTGAACCGGTCGGCCATGATGTGGCCCCAGCCTGCGGTGTTCATGTCGACGATCTGGACCCGTGCCTTCTTTCCGGCGTAGGCACGCAGGTCGAAGGAAGCCCAGTCCAGGGTCTCGCTGTTGGAGCCGGTCGCGCTGCTCACGACCTTGCCGTCGACGAGCAGGTTGACGGATGTCTCCCGGGAAAGGGGCTGGGCCTTGGAGTCGGACAGCACGATGTGGTCGACGTTGAGGTGGCCCCAGCCGCCGGTGTTGTCGTCGACGATCCTGATCCGCGCCTTCTTGCCGCTGAGGTCCTTGACGTCCCAGGAGGACCAGTTGAGCGCTTCCGCGTCCTTTCCCGTGGCGCTGCGCACCACCTGGCCGTCCACGAGGAGTTCGACGGCTACGGGGTCGGCGGAGCCGGCGGGGTGGTTGCCGCCGCCGACGAGGAAGTCGACGTAGTCCTTGTCGACGGTGAATTCGGGCGAGGTGAGGGTGCCGGTGCCGGAGTCCCCGTTCAGGTAGGAGTTGGCCAGACCGTTGCCCAGGAATCCGGAGACTTCCTGCTGGTCGGGCAGGGTGCCGTGGGCCGGTGCGGTGCCGAAGGCGTCCCCGGTCGCCGTCCAGGCGCCGTAGCCGCCCTCGAAGTCGGCGAGGACCGCCCCCGCGGGCGGATCTCCCTGCTCCATGACCGTCCCGGCCTCGTGGGGGTGCTGTCCGCCGCCGACCTTGAAGTTCAGGTAGCGGCTGTCGACGGTGAACTCGGGCGAGGTGAGGATGCCGGTGGTGCCGTCACCGCCGTGGAAGCTGTTGGCGAGGCCCGAGCCGTCGAAGCCGGATACGGTTCCCTGTCCGTCCACCGCGCCGGCCGCAGGCCTGTCGCCGAACGCGGTCCCGGTGGTCGTCCATGCGTCGAAGCCGCTGCCCTCGAAGTCCTGCATCACGGTGCCGACGGGCGGGGTGTAGGTGCCCTTGTCCTCGGCGGTGAACTTCTTGCCGTCGAAGTCGCCGACGAAGTACTGGGCACCCGAACCGCCGGTGATGCCCCCGGGGTTGATGTTGACGACAAGAACCCACTTGATGTTCTTCTTGTCCCCGTCGACGGCGAGGGGGAACAGGTCGGGGCACTCCCACACGCCGCCCGTCGCACCGGCCGGACCGAACTCACTGAGCGGACTCCAGTCCTTGAGGTTCTTGGACGAGTAGAACCGCACCTTGTGCTCGGCGGACAGCGACACCGTCATCAGCCAGCTCTTCGTCGGCGCGTACCACTGGACCTTGGGATCGCGGAAGTCCTTGGAGCCGATGTCGATGACGGGATTGCCCTGGTACTTGGTCCAGGTGCGGCCGAGGTCGGTGCTGTACGCGAGCGACTGCGCCTGTACGCCCGTGTCCTTGCGGTAGCTGGTGTAGACGGCCACCATGGCCGGGTTCTTCTTCGTGCCGAACCCGGTGGTGTTGTTCACGTCGACCACCGCGCTGCCGGAGAACACCATCTCCTTGTCGTCGTGGGACAGGGCGAGCGGCAGCTGCTCCCAGTGCACGAGGTCCTTGCTCACCGCGTGCCCCCAGGACATGTCGCCCCAGGAGTTGCCGTTGGGGTTGTACTGGTAGAAGAGGTGGTACTCGCCTTTGTAGTACACAAGCCCGTTGGGGTCGTTCATCCAGTTCTTCTCCGGGGTGAAGTGGAACTGGGGCCGGTAGGTCTCGGTGTACGGCGGGGAGTCCGCGGCTACGGCCTGCGGGGCCGGGCGGGCGGCGGACAGCACGCAGACGGCCACGACCGCCGCGATCGTCCAGGTGCGGGCATGCCGGGATGCACGTGCAGAGCTCATGGTGTCTCCTGCCGCGGTCGTCCACGCGGCGGAGCCTGCTGCCGGGCGAGGACGGACCGAAAAGTGACGCCCTGTCGGCGCCGTCGTCCACGTCGCCGACCAAGGGTGTCATCGTTGACTTGTGTCATCGATGACATCGAGTGGCCCGATGATGGCCACAACCCGGCCCACGCGTCAACGGTTGTGGTGCGATTGCCCCTTGGCGCGGCCGCCTGCCCGTCAGGAACGCTCGGCCGTGGCGAACTGCGCCAGCCGGCTCTGCCAGGGCGGATTGGGACCGGCGACCGCGCAGGTCAGGGCCGCGACCTGCGCGGCGAATTGGCAGGCTTCCGCCACGTCGTCGAGACGGAGGTCCGTCAGCCGGCCGCCGAGGAGTCCACGGGCGCCGAGCCGGTGCAGCAGCCCGGCCGTGAAGGAATCCCCTGCCCCGACCGTGTCCACGACCTGCGTCGCCACCGCGGGCACCTCGACCCGTTCGCCGTCGAGCGAGGCCAGGGCGCCGTCGGCGCCGCGCGTGATCACCACGAGTCGCGCCCCTGCGGCGTGCCAGATGTCGCATGCCTGCTCGGGGGAGGTTTCGGGCAGGAGCAGGGCCAGGTCGTCCTCGCTCAGCCGCAGCACATCCGCGAGGGCGCACCAGTGCCGCAGCCGCGCGCGGTAGACCTCGGGGCGCACCAGCAGCGGGCGGACGTTGGGGTCGATGCTGACCGTGGCGCGTGCGGAGGCAGTTGCCAGGAACTCCTCCACCACCGCCGCCCCGGGCTCGCGGACCAGGGCCAGGGATCCGGTGTGCACACAGGCCGTCCCGGACAGGTCCAGCCCCGCCAGTTCCTCGGTCGTCCACTGCCAGTCGGCCGTGTTCTGCGCGTGGAAGGAGTACGCGGCCTGCCCCTGGGCGTCCAACTCCGCCACGGCCAGGGTGCTCGGCTCGGCAGCCTCGACGGCATGGGACAAGTCCACTCCGGACGCCTCCAGATGGGCCCGGAACAGCCGGCCGAAGACATCGCCGGAGAGGCGGGCGAGGAAGCGGGTCGGCATACCGAGGCGGGCGAGGGCGACCGCCGTGTTCGCAGGTCCGCCACCCGGCAGCACCCTCAGCCTGAGTTCGTTCGCAACGTCTGCCGATTCGGTGAAGGCGTCCGCGACGCACTCTCCCAGGACCGTGATCTGGCGCGGGCTCATGGGCTGCTCTTCTCTCGGAAAGGTCGGGCCGGCAAACCGCGTCGTGATGCTCCCACCGACCGGCCGCGCAGAGTGACGACCGCGGGCGTTGCCGATTTGTGACGGGTGGAAGGCATTGACGTTGCCGGGATGCGGAGTCCATCATCCTGGCCATGCAGTGTCAACGATGACATAAGTCAACGATGACACCCGGGCGGCGTGCTCTGACCCGAAACCCCGTGCCGTTCGCTATCTCACAGGAGTCGATCATGTCTCGCACCACTCGTCTGTCCTCCTCCCTGCTCAGAGTCGCCGCGGTCACGGGCGTCGCGGCCCTCACCCTGACGGCCTGCGGGTCCGGCTCCGGTTCGAGTTCCACGAGTTCCGGCTCGGGCACCGTCAAGGTCGGGCTGATCACCAAGACCGACACCAACCCGTTCTTCGTGAAGATGAAGGAGGGCGCGGAGAAGGCCGCCAAGGAGAACGGCGCTCAGCTGATGACCGCGGCGGGCAAGTTCGACGGGGACAACGCCGGACAGGTCACCGCCATCGAGAACATGGTCGCCGCCGGGGTGAAGGGCATCCTGATCACCCCGAGCGACTCCAAGGCCATCGTGCCCGCGATCGCGAAGGCCAAGGCCAAGGGGGTCCTGGTCATCGCCCTGGACACGCCGACCGAACCGCAGAGCGCGGTCGACGCCCTCTTCGCGACCGACAACCTCAAGGCCGGCGAGCTGATCGGCGAGTACGCCAAGGCCGCCATGAAGGGCAAGACGGCGAAGATAGCCGCCCTCGACCTGGCGCCCGGCGTCTCCGTCGGCGTCCAGCGGCACAACGGTTTCCTGAAGGGCTTCGGCGCCACCGAGAAGGACGTGGCGTGCGCCCAGGACACCGGCGGCGACCAGGCCAAGGGCCAGACGGCGATGGAGAACTGCCTGCAGAAGGCGCCCGGCATCAACGTCGTCTACACCATCAACGAACCGGCTGCCCTGGGCGCGTACACCGCGCTGAAGGCCAAGGGCCGGGAGAAGGACGTCCTGATCGTCTCCGTCGACGGCGGCTGCACCGGCACCCAGGCCGTCAAGGACGGCAAGATCGCCGCGACCTCGCAGCAGTACCCGCTGAAGATGGCCGCCGAGGGCGTCAAGGCCGTCGTGACGTACGCCAAGGACGGCAAGAAGGCGTCCGGTTACACCGACACGGGCGTCACCCTGATCACCGACAAGGCGCAGGACGGGGTCACGTCCAAGGACACCGCCTACGGCCTGGAGAACTGCTGGGGCTGAGCCGCCCCCAGGACCGTACGACGTCGCCTTCCCCCTCAGCGGGGCGGCCGGCCCGCACCTCCCCGACCCGGGACGGCCGCCCCCTCACCCTCTTGTCCTCTTTGGCCTCCTTGCCCTCCGGCGAGGACGGACAAGGGCTTCTGTCTTCCGACAAGGACTTCGCATGACAGCCACGACCACGCCGTACGCCGAGCTCAAAGCGCCGACCACGGCCCGCAGACTTCTCACGGCGCCGACCACCGGCCCGCTGGTCGCGCTCCTCCTGGCCTGCGCTTTCTTCTCGCTCTCGACCGACCAGTTCCTCACCGGCGGCAACTTCTCCCTGATCGTGCAGCAGGTCATGGTCGTCGGCACCCTCGCCATCGGCCAGACCCTGATCATCCTCACCGCAGGCATCGACCTGTCGTGCGGTGCCGTGATGGCCTTCGGCAGCATCGTGATCGCCAAGATGGCCGCCGAGGGTTCCCTGCCACCGCTCCTCGCCATCGCCCTGGGCATAGTCGTCTGCGGCGGATTCGGACTGCTCAACGGGCTGCTGGTGCAGAAGATCCCGCTGCCGCCGTTCATCGTCACCCTCGGCATGCTCAACGTGGCGTTCGCGCTGACCCACATCTACTCGGCCGAACAGACCGTCACCAACCTGCCCGGCCCGCTGACGGCCCTCGGAGAGACCTTCCCGCTCGGCCACACGGACATCACCTACGGCTCCCTGGTCACCATCGTCCTGTTCCTCCTCCTCGCCTACGCGTTGAGCAACACCGGCTGGGGCCAGCACGTCTACGCCCTGGGCAACAGCCAGGAAGCGGCCCGCCTCAACGGCATCCGCACCTCCCGGCTGACCATCGGCATCTACACCGTGGCCGGCCTGCTGTACGGCGTCGCCGCCCTGCTGCTCATCTCCCGCACCGGAGTGGGCGATCCCCAGGCCGGCCAGACCGACAACCTCGACAGCATCACCGCCGTGGTCCTGGGCGGCACCAGCCTCTTCGGCGGACGCGGCTCGGTCCTGGGCACCTTCATCGGCGTCCTCATCGTCGGCGTGTTCCGCAACGGCCTGCAGCTGATGGGCGTCGCCTCCATCTACCAGACCCTGATCACCGGCGTCCTGGTGATCCTCGCGGTGACCGTCGACCAGATCTCCCGGAAGAAGTCCCGATGACCGCCACCTCCTCCCCCACTCCCGTGCTGCAGGCCCGCGGTCTGGTCAAGCGCTACGGCCACGTCACCACCATCGACGGCGCCGACTTCGACCTGCTGCCCGGCGAGGTCCTCGCCGTCATCGGCGACAACGGAGCCGGCAAGACCAGTCTCATCAAGGCCCTGACCGGCGCGGTGGTCCCCGACGCGGGCGAGATCCGGCTGGGCGGCGAACCCATCCAGTTCTCCGGCCCGCAGAGCGCTCGCGCCCACGGCATCGAGACGGTCTACCAGGACCTCGCCGTCGCGGCCTCCATGGACATCGCCTCCAACGTCTTCCTCGGCCGCGAACTGCGCCGCCCCGGCGTCCTCGGCAGCACCTTCCGCATGCTCGACAAGAAGCGGATGCGACGGGAGGCCGCCGAGCACATGGCCGACCTGAAGATCGGTCTGCGCTCGCTCACCCAGGCGGTCGAGACCCTCTCCGGCGGACAGCGGCAGGCCGTCGCGGTCGCCCGCGCCGTCGCGTGGGCGCGCAGTGTCGTCGTCATGGACGAACCCACCGCCGCCCTCGGCGTGAAGGAGTCCGGGCAGGTCCTGGACCTGATCCGGCGCGTCCGCGACAAGGGGATGCCGGTGGTGCTGATCAGTCACAACATGCCGCACGTCTTCGAGATCGCCGACCGGATCCACGTCCACCGGCTGGGGCGGCGCGCTGCTGTGATCAAGCCGTCCGACTACTCCATGGCGGAGGTCGTCGCCATCATGACCGGCGCGCTCACCGTCGACGAGGCCGGAGATACTGTCGTAGCGGATTCCGAGGCCGCGAAGGCCGCGGGAGTGCAGGCCGGCTGACCGCACGCAGTCAGGACTCCCAGGTTCCGGCCGAGGCCGCGGCCGGAACCGACGAGCACAGGAGACGCTTTCCACCATGGCAGCGAACCGCCGCCCCACTCTGTCCGACGTCGCGCGAGAAGTGGGTGTCAGTGCCAAGACGGTCTCCCGGGTGCTCAACGAGGACGGACCCGTCTCGGCGCGGACGAGGGAACAGGTTCTCGCCGCGGTGGCCAGGCTCGGTTTCCAGCCGAACCTCATGGCACGCAACATCCGTGTGGGCGGCCCGGACACCACCATCGGGCTGGTCGTCCCCGACCTCGGCAACCCCTTCTTCGGAGCTGTCGCCGGCGCCATCGAGGACACCGTCCGCGAGCGCGGACTGACCCTGCTCATGGGCTCCTCCGCGGACGATCCCGATCGCGAACGCACCCTGACCGACAAGTTCCTCGCCCGGCGCGTCAGCATCCTGATGGTCGTGCCGTCCGTCGGCGCCGACCACTCCCATCTGAAGAGCCATCGGGCCCGGGGGCTTCCCGTGGTCTTCATCGACCGTCCGGGGGTGGGACTGTCGACGGACAGCATCGTCAGCTCCAACCGCGCGGGCGCCCATGACGGCGTCGCCCATCTGATCGCCCACGGCCATCGCCGCATCGGCTTCATCGGCGACCTGCCCGTCAAGCTGTACACCCGCCGGGAACGACTGGCCGGATACCGTACGGCCCTCCAGGACGCCGGTCTCTCCTACGACCGCTCCCTGGTCACCAACGCCCATGACCAGCACGGTGCCGCGGCCGCCACCTCCAAGCTGCTCGCCCTGCCGGATCCCCCCACGGCGCTGTTCGCTGGCAACAACATGGTGGCGCTGGGGATAGTCGCCGAACTCGCCCGCAGCAAACGCAAGGACGTCGCCTTCGTCGCGTTCGACGACGTACCGCTCGCCGAGGCCCTCGAACCAGCCCTGACGGTCGTCGCCCAGGATCCCGAGGAAATCGGCCGTACGGCAGCGGCCACCGCCCTGACACGCCTCGACGGCGACCGCTCCCGCGCCCGCACGATCACCGTCCCCACCAGGCGGATCGTGCGGGGCTCGGGCGAGCGCCCCGCCCCGTAGGCGCGGCCAACGGGGCAGCGGCGGGTGAACGTACCGTCAGTCCTCCAGGCGGACCGGCATCAGGACAGAGAAGGTGTCCTCGTCGTCGGGCCGGCGGATCGCGATCGGTGCCGTGGGGCTGCCGAACTCCAGGATCAGCCGGTCCCGGGCCCCGGCGGCCAGCGCGTCCAGCAGGAACTCACGGTCGACCGCGACACGGTTCGGGTCGTCGTCGCCGTCGGCGCAGAGGGTCACCGTGCCGCCGTCCTCAGCCCTGAGCAGGCTGAGGTCACGTTCTCCGGCCTCACCGGTGCGGACCGGACCGGTCTCCAGAGCCTTGCGGAAGTCCGCCACCTCGACAACGGCGCGGCGCCCGCCGGCCGCGGGGAGGAGGCGACGGTAGTCGGGGAAGTCGTGGCCGAGGCACGGACCGGCTGCCTGCCCGTCCCCGGCCTCCAGTGCCACACGGTCGCCGTCGACAGTGAGCCGCACAGGTCCCCCGCCGCCCAACAGCGCCCGCATCGCGTCGGCGAGCGGCGCGGGCACGATGACCTGCACTCGGCTCCCGTCGTGCCCGGCGACAGCGGCCCGCGCGACAGCCATGCGGTACCGGTCGGTGGCCACGGCATGGAGGCTCTCGCCCTCGATGTCGAACAGGACCCCGCCGAGCATCGGCAGCTCCGGGTCGGTGCTCACCGCGAAACGGACCGTATCCAGTGCGGCTGCCAGCTCGGGCGCGGCGACGGACAGCCGGACGGTGGCGATGCTGAGCGAGGTCATGACATTCTCCCGGTGATCGAGTAGCGCTCGGAGCGCGGAGAACTCACTGCGGGCATCGGACAGCCCCTGTTCGAGACGGCGCAGGTGCGCCTTGAGCAGGTTCCGGACCAGATCGGTGTCCGCGCCGGACCAGCCGGCCAGCGTCAGCCGAACGTCCGTCAGCGGCATCCCGGCCCGGCGCAGGCGGGCCAGCAGCCGGGCCTCTTCGAGCTGCCGGGGTTCGTACCAGCGGTAGCCGCTCACCGGATCCACCCAGGCCGGGACCAGCACACCGGCACGGTCGTAGAACCGCAGGGCGCTCACACCCAGACCGCTGTCGCGGGCCATCTCGCCAATGCTGCGCATGTCGTTCTCCACACCCGGCACTCTGGGCCCTGAACAAGGTCGAGGGTCAACCACTTCCTGAGGAGCGGTATCAGAGCTCGCCCGGTGCGCCGAGGCCGGTCAGGGCGCCGACGGGGTCGAGGTCGGGGGTGCCGCGGGGCCACCAGTCGTCGTGGCCCGGCTCGGACTCGTAGGCGTACCAGAGGCCGTTGTGACCCAGGCGGAGCTGGGCGTGGCCGCGGGGGTGGGTGAGCTGGTTGCGCCAGGGGCGGAAGGCGGGGAGATCGGCGGCGAGGAGGAGGGGGCGAGCGCGGTCGAAGCGGCCCGCGGGAGGGTCCCAGGGCTCTTCGAGGACGGTGAGGCCTTCGAGGCCGCCCTGCCGCCAGGCCGCGACGGCACGGGCCAGGTCGGACGGGGTGCGTGCGGCGGCGGAGGCCAGCGCGGAGTAGAGAGCGCGGGTCGCGGCGGTGAGGCCGGAACCGGGGCGGGCCGCGGCAAGGCGCACCGCGTCCTGCCAGAGCGTCAGCTCCGCGACCGGGTCGCGCCCCGCGGTGAGCAGTGTGTGGGCGCGGGCCGCCGCGTCGGTGGCCAACTGGTCGAGCGCGAACGGGTCCGGACCGCCGGGCGCACCCGGGTAGGCGGGCGGCTGCTGCGGGTGCGCGGGCGGCGGCAGCGGGGCCGGGAGGGGCGGGAGCGCGCGTGGCTTGAGGGCGTCACTGGCGCGGACACCGGGGAGAGGCGCCGGTTCCTGCTCCTGCGCGGCGCGGGCCGCGCGGGCCGCGTTGCGCCGGGACAGGGCGTCCAGCAGCTCCCGTTCGCCGCGGCCGCGCAGCAGGAACAGCACGAAGGGGTCCTCGTCCAGCAGACGTGCTGTCCGGTAGCAGAGGGCGGCCGCGTGTTTGCAGGGGTGGCCGGAGTCCGGGCAGCTGCAGTGCGGTTCGAGGTCGCCGGGGCCCGGGAGCAGGGCGACACCGCACTCCGCGAGCGACTGGGGCATCTCCTTGTCCAGCAGCGCGGCGATGTGCCCGGGCCGTTCGGCGGCGGCGTCCAGGAACCGGTCCCAGTCGGCGTCCGCCAGCGTCCGCAGCCGGACCTGCACGCGATAGGGGCGCGGCCTGCTGCCGTGCACATACGCGAGCACCAGCCCCGGCGTCACGGTGATCGCGTCCACCGACCCCTTTCCGGCATACGCCCTCCCCCGCGCCAGCCGCGCCGCGTCCAGCGCGCCCTCCTCCAAGGCCGTCACCCAGGCGTTCCCCCACCACGTCTCCGCGAAGGCGTCCGCGCCGCCCCCGCCCGCCGAGCGGGGCGGGAAGGCGGCGAAGGTACGGCGCAGGTCACCGTCGCGGCCGGGGGCTGCCATGGAACGGGGGAGGCTGTGAATCGGGGTCGCGCCCGGGACCTCGGCCACCGGCCGCGCCCCGCGGGAGGTGGACTGCCGGGTCGGGCGTTGGGTCAGCGGGTCGTCCCGGTGGCGCACGTCATCGCGGTGACGCGCACGACGGGCGCCGGGTACGGGGTGGTCTTCCGGTGCCTCCTCCGGTGCAGAGTGCCCGGGCGCCTCGCCGACGGCGGGGGTCGTCGCGCCGGTCAGTGAACTGCCGTGCCGGGTGCGGTCGTTGTCCTGTGGTTCGTTGTCGTGCTGTTCGTGGTCCTGTGGCTCGCGGTCCGGAGGTTCGCTGTCGGGGCGGGTGACGTCATCGGTCCGCTCTGCATCGCCGGGCGGCGCCACCGGGTTGTCCGGCGTTCCGTCAGGGACCCGCGCCGCGGGGTCGCTCCTTACCGCGTCACCGGCGGGCGCAGCCTCGGCGTCGGGCAGTTGGAAGGCGCCCGCGAGGAGGTCCCGTAGGTCCTGGGCCCGGGTGTCCGTTCCGCGGCGTGGGGTCCTGCCCCGGCCCCGTGAGCCGGTCGGTTTCCCTGCCTCGGGCCGACGCCCCGCCCCGGGCTGCGTATCGACTTCCCTGCCCCCGGCCTGCGTTCGCGACCGCGCGGCCTGTTCGCGGGCGGCGCGCAGTGCCTCGCGGGCGATGTCGCCCGGGCGTACGGCACCCGAAGGCGCCCGCTCGTCGGGGCGGACGTCACCGAGGGCCTCGTCCACGGCGGCAGGGGGCTCCGATCCGCGCCGCAGCGCCTCGCGGGCCACGTCGCCCGGGCGGGGTTCGGGTGCGGGGACCTCCGCGGGTGCCGCGTCTTCCTGGCCCCCCGCCGGGTGGGACTCCGTCTCCGAGCCCCGGGCCTCGCGTTCCCGTGCCGCGCGCAGCGCCCGGCGTGCCACGTCGGCGGGGCGTGCCTCCTGCGCCGGGGGCTTCTCGTCCCCGGGCCCGTTCATGTGTCCCTCCGCAGGGAGACCAGGTCGGACAGTGCGCGGTCGGTGAGTTCGGTCAGGGCGGCCTCGCCGGAGCCCAGGATCGCGTCGGCCAGGGCCCGCTTGGCTTCGAGCATCTCGGCGATACGGTCCTCCACCGTGCCCTCGGTGATGAGGCGGTGGACCTGGACGGGCTGGGTCTGGCCGATGCGGTAGGCGCGGTCGGTGGCCTGTTCCTCGACGGCGGGGTTCCACCAGCGGTCGAAGTGGATGACATGGCCGGCCCGGGTGAGGTTCAGCCCGGTGCCTGCCGCCTTCAGGGAGAGGACCAGGATGGGTGTCGCCCCGCTCTGGAAGCGGTCGACCATGTGTTCGCGCTCGGCGACCGGTGTGCCGCCGTGCAGCAGCTCCACCGGGACGGCGCGTGCGGCGAGGTGCTCGGTGATCAGGCGGGCCATCCCGACGTACTGCGTGAAGATCAGGGCCGAGCCGTCCTCCGCCAGCAGGGTGTCGAGCAGTTCGTCGAGCAGGGCCAGTTTCCCGGAGCGGGTGGCGAGGCCCGGCACCGCGGCCTGCGCGTTCTCTTTCAGATAGAGCGCCGGGTGGTTGCAGATCTGCTTGAGGGAGGTGAGCAGTTTCAGCACCAGGCCGCGGCGTGCGATTCCCTCGGCCGTCTCGATGGCGAGCATCGACTCGCGGACCACCGCCTCGTAGAGGGAGGCCTGTTCGCGGGTCAGCGGGACGGGGTGGTCGGTCTCGGTCTTCGGCGGGAGCTCGGGGACGATGCCGGGGTCGGACTTCTTGCGGCGGAGCAGGAAGGGGCGGATCAGCCGGGCCAGGCGCGCCACCGCCTCCTCGTCCTCGCCGTTCTCCACGGCGCGCGCGTGCCGGGCGCGGAAGGACTTGAGGGGGCCGAGGAGACCGGGGGTCGTCCAGTCCAGCAGGGCCCAGAGTTCGGAGAGGTTGTTCTCCACGGGGGTTCCGGTGAGCGCCACGCGCGCGGGGGCCGGGATCGTGCGCAGCGCCTTCGCCGTCGCCGAGTAGGGGTTCTTGACGTGCTGTGCCTCGTCCGCGACGACCATGCCCCAGGTGTGCTGGGCGAGCCGCGGTGCGGCCGAGCGCATCGTCCCGTAGGTGGTGAGGACGAAACCGCCGTCGAGGTCCTCCAGGGTGCGCCCCGTTCCGTGGTAGCGGCGGACAGGAACTCCGGGGGCGAACCGGGTGATCTCCCGCTGCCAGTTGCCGAGCAGCGAGGCGGGGCAGACAACGAGGGTGGGCTCGCGGCGGGCTCGGCGCAGATGCAGGGCGATGACGGTGACGGTCTTGCCGAGCCCCATGTCGTCGGCGAGGCAGCCGCCGAGACCGAGGGAGGTCATGAGGTCCAGCCAGGACAGCCCTCGCAGCTGGTAGTCGCGCAGTGTGGCCCGCAGGCCGGGTGGCGGCTCGACGGGTGTCACGCCCGCCGTGAGCCGGTCGCGCAGCGCGGCCAGTGCGCCGACGGGGACCGCCTCGACCGTCTCGCCGTCGATCTCCGCGGTGCCGCTGAGCGCGGCGGACAGCGCGTCGACCGGGTCGAGCAGACCCAGTTCGCGCTTGCGGGCCTTGCGGACGAGTGCCGGGTCGACGAGGACCCACTGGTCGCGCAGCCGGACGACCGGGCGGTGTGCCTCGGCGAGCAGATCCATCTCGGCGTCGGTGAGCGGGTCGCCGCCGAGGGCCAGCTGCCAGCGGAACTGGAGCAGGTCCTCGCTCTCGAAGAAGCCCGTGCCGTCCGTCGCCGACCCGGGGGCGGGCCGCACCACCGCTGTCGCGCTCAGGTCCTGGGCGAGGTCCCGGGGCCAGTGCACGGCGACCCCGGCAGCGCCGAGCCGGGTCGCCGCGACTCCGAGCAGGTCGGTCAGCTCGTCCTCGGAGAGGGCGAGCACGTCGGGCAGGTCCTGCTCGGAGAGGCGGTCCAGGGGAGACCAGACGCGCGCCGCGCGGCGGACTGCGAGGGCGGCGTCGACCCGCGCGCGGGGGCCGAACGTCGCGTCGGCGCTGCCCGACCAGAGAGCCGAGGCGTCGACGACGAGGGTGGGGTCGGCGAGGCTGTGCACCTGGACCACGGCGGCGCCCGCGCGGCGTGCGCCCTCGCTGTCGTCGAAGAGCTGGTAGGCGGAGAGGTCCAGGCGCAGCGAGATCCGTACGCCCGCGTCCATGCCCGCCGCGACCTCCGCGGCCCAGTCGTGGGCGCCCGACAGCCGCTGCGGTTCGACCGCGGCGAAGGGCTTTCCCGAGGTGTACCGGGCGGCGGGGGTGCGGGGCAGGGTGTCGGCGACCGCGTCGAGGAAGGACCGCATCAGCGCCTCGGGTTCGGGCAGCCGGAGCGGGCCCTTGCCGGGGAGCGGTACGGCGTGTCCCTCGTACGGGAGGGCCGCGGCGACCGCCCTCAGGTGCGCGATGTCGTCCGGGTCCAGGGGGCCGGCGCGCCACGCGTCGTGGCCGTCGGCCGTCAGGCCCGGCAGCAGCCGTCCGCGCGCGACGAGTCGCAGGGCGTGCAGTGCGGCCGCACCCCAGCAGGCGGTGGCGGGATGGGCGGCGGGGTCGCGGCGCGCCCCGGCGAGCAGCGGCAGCGCCTCGGCGACCGGCAGGGTCACGGCGGGCACGATGCCCCTGCGGACGCCTGGGCCGTGGGGCCGTACGACGGTGAGTTCGGCCGGTGCGGCGGACGGCAGCGGGTCGCCGTCCGGGGACCAGAAGGCGACTCGGCCGGCGCGCGGCAGCGGTGCGGGCAGGAAGACGGCGGCGAGCCGTACGGACACGGCGGCCGGGTCCAGGCGCTCGGCCTCTCGCGCACCCACCCTCGCCCCGTCTCGCTCGGCCACTGCCACGGGTCCGTGGCCGGGCGGCGCGTCGCCGACGCCACCGTGCACGGAATCCACCGCATCCGCCATACGCCCGGTCACCTCCCGCCCCTTTGTCGCATCAGGTGTCTTCGACTCTACGGGCGGCCTCTGACAATCGGCCTCGGCGACGGGCCCGGTGGCCTCGGCGGCCCCGTCAGGGGGTCGTGCGGGAGACGACGAACACGAAGGGACGGGTGGGGTCCGACAGGTTCACCAGGACGTCCTGGGTGGGCGCCGGGTTCTTCTGCTTGTGGACGAGGCCGTACCAGGGGCCGCGGCCGCTGAACTCCCAGCCGGTGACCTTCTGGTCGCGGGCGCTGATGGTGATGTGGTCCTCCTTCAGGTCGGCCCGGCTGGTGCCCAGGTCGGCGAGGAAGACGTCCAGGTTCGCGTCGGAGGTCTGGAACTGGACGTAGAGACGGCTGGTCTTCCAGTTGTTCGTCTCGTAGTAGGCGACCCAGTCCGCCGGGTGCGGGATCGGCAGCTGGTAGAGGCGGCGCTGCACCTTCGACGGCCACCCCGTGGTGAGGCCGGTCGCCGAGTACTTCGCCTCCTTGTCCTTGCCGCTGTTGCGGCTCTGGTTGGCGGAGATGACCAGGTAGCCGGCCGGGACGCCGATCAGGAGCACGATGATCAGCAGGGTCAGGGCGCGGCGGCGGTTGCGGTGGCGCCGGTCCTCCGGAGGACGCCGCCGCGGCTCGTCCGGGGGCGAGGCCTGGCGTGGCAGGGAGGCCGTCACAGTGTCTCCTGCGAGGTACGGCGCGACTCCACGTAGCGCTCGTACCGCTCGTAGCGCTCGACCCGGCGGCGGTTGGCGCGGCGGAAGCGGCGGGCGACGAGGCGGGAGAGGTCGGCGGCACCGACCATGCCGGCCTCGGGGCCGAGCTGGGCGCGCGCGATGCGGGCCTCGGGGCGGTAGCCGCGGCCGGTCAGGTGCCTGCGGAAGGCGTCGCGGGCGGGGCCGATGAGCAGGTCGTCGGCCGCGGAGACGCCGCCGCCGATGACGAAGCAGGAGGGGTCGAGGGCCGCGGCCAGGTTGGCGATGCCGACGCCGAGCCACTGGCCGATGTCCTGGAGCAGCTCGATGCACATGGCGTCGCCCTCGCGGGCCAGCTCGGTGATCATCGGGCCGGTGATGTCGGCGATGTTGCCCTTGACGTGCTCGATGATCCCGTACGCCACCGGGGAGTCCGCGGCGGCGAGTTCGCGGGCCTCGCGGACCAGCGCGTTGCCGGAGCTGTACTGCTCCCAGCAGCCGCGGTTGCCGCAGGGGCAGCGGTGGCCGCCGGGCACGACCTGCATATGGCCGAACTCGCCCGCCACGCCGAACTTGCCGCGCTTGACCTGGCCGTCCTCGAGGATGGCGCCGCCGATACCGGTACCGAGCGTGATCATCACCAGGTGGTCCTCGCCGCGGCCCGCGCCGAAGCGCCACTCGGCCCAGGCGGCCGTGTTGGCGTCGTTGTCGACCAGAACGGGCACGGCGAGGCGTCCCGCGATGCGGTCGCGCAGGGGCTCGTTGCGCCAGGACAGGTGGGGGGCGAAGAGCACGCGGTTGCGGTCCGCGTCGACCCAGCCGGCCGCGCCGATGCCGACGGCGTGCACGTCGTGCCGGTCGGAGAGGTCCAGCACCAGCTCGACGATGGTGTCCTCGACGACCTTGGGGCTCTTGGACTTGTCCGGCGTCTCCGTGCGGACCTTCTCCAGGATGTTCCCGTCGGCGTCGACGACGCCCGCCATCACCTTCGTACCGCCGATGTCGATGCCGACGGTCGGAACGCGGGGCGCCGTCAGGTGGGAACGGCGCTCACGGGTCCCCACGGTCCGCAGGACGGTGGCCCGCGCGGAGCCGCGGTGGGTGAAGTCGCGGTAGGTGCTCATCGCGCCGATTCTGCCTCACGCCCCCGCGGCCCCGCATCGTGGAGCCCCCTGAGCCCCCGCTAGTCGCCCTTGGCGGTGTCCGTCGGCCGGCCTCCCAGGTGGGTCGGCACGGGGGCGCGCTCCAGTTCGTGGCGGAGGTCGTCGAGTTCGCTGCCGCCTGCCATTTGGCGGGTCAGCTCGTCGAGGGTGATCTCGTCGCGGGCGTTGCTGCTGAACATGGTGCCGCGCTTCAGGAGCACGAAACGGTCGCCCACCAGATACGCGTGATGCGGATTGTGGGTGATCAACACAACACCCAGTCCGGCGTCCCGTGCTGCGGCCACATATTTGAGGACCACACCGGACTGCTTCACACCGAGGGCTGCGGTGGGCTCGTCGAGGACGAGGACCTTGGCGCCGAAGTAGACGGCGCGGGCGATCGCCACGCACTGGCGCTCACCGCCGGAGAGGGTGCCGATGGGCTGGTCGACGTCGCGCAGGTCGATGCCCATGCGCAGCAGCTCGGCGTGGGTTGTCCTCCGCATGAGCTCGACGTCCATGCGCTTGAAGGGGCCGCTGCCCTTGGAGAGCTCGGAGCCGAGGAAGAAGTTGCGCCACACCGGCATCAGCGGGACGACGGCGAGGTCCTGGTAGACCGTGGCGATGCCCCGGTCCAGGGCCTCGCGCGGCGAGCCGAGACGGGTCTCCTCGCCCTCGATGCGCAGCGTGCCCGCGTCGTGCTGGTGCAGCCCAGCGATGATCTTGATGAGGGTGGACTTGCCAGCGCCGTTGTCGCCGAGCACGCAGGAGATCTCCCCCGCGTGCACCTGCAGCGAGACGCCTTCGAGGGCGCGGATGTTGCCGTAGTACTTACTGACGTCGTCGAGCTCGACGAGCGCCCTGCCGTCCGGGTCCGTGGCGGCCGTCTTGGTGATGTCCGTCGTCATTTCGTCGCCTCCGCGCGCTTGCGGACCCAGTGGTTGAGCAGGGTGGCCAGGAGCAGCATCACTCCCAGGAAGAACTTGAACCAGTCCGGGTTCCACTCGGCGAACACGATGCCCTTGCTGACCATGCCGAAGATGAGCGCGCCGACCGCCGCGCCGACCGCGGAGCCGTAGCCGCCGGTGATCAGGCAGCCGCCGATGACCGCGGCGATGATGTAGATCAGCTCGTTGCCGACGCCCTCGCCGGACTGCACGACGTCGAACGAGAACAGCAGGTGCTGGCCGGAGATCCAGGCGCCGAAGGCGACGCCCATGTAGAGGCCGATCTTGGTCTTGTTGACGGGGACGCCGACCGCGCGGGCCGCGTCCTCGCCGCCGCCCACGGCGTAGATCCAGTTGCCGAACCGGGTGCGCAGCAAAATCCAGGTGGCGACCAGGATCAGGCCGAGCCACCACAGGATGGTCACCTTGAAGTCGACGCCGCCGATGGTGAACGTGGAGGCGAAGACGGACTTCGCGGAGGAGAAGCCCTCCATGTCGGAGATCGACTTCGTGGAGACCGTGTCGCTGATCAGCTTGGTGAAGCCGAGGTTCATGCCGGTCAGCATCAGGAAGGTGCCGAGCGTGATGATGAAGCTCGGCGGGTCGGTGCGGGTCAGCATGACGCCGTTGAACACGCCGATGGCGAGCGTGACGAGCAGCGAGACGCCGACGCCGACCCAGACGTTCGCGGTCATCTGGTAGCTGAACATTGAGGAGATCAGCGCGGAGCTGGTCACCAGGACGCCCGCGGAGAGGTCGAACTCGCCGCCGATCATCAGCAGCGCGACCGGGACGGCCATGATGCCGATCGTCGAGGAGGCGTAGAGGACCGTGCTGAGGCTCGCGGCCCGTACGAAACTGTCGGCGAAGATCGCGAAGAAGAGGAAGACGGCGATCGCGCCGACCACCGAACCGAGTTCGGGCCGGCCCAGGAGCCTGCGCAGCGGCGAGGTCTTCAGGAGGCGTTCGTCGGTCTTGGTGCCCGGCGCGGGCGCCGGTGCGGTGGTGCTCATCGGGTCCCCCGCTTGGTGTAGTCCTCAAGCTCGGCGGCCATGTCCTTGGTGATGATCTGCGGGCCGGTGAGGACCGGCTTGCCGCCGCCGAGGACGTTGGCGTTGTACTTGTAGAGCCACAGCAGGTCCACGGCCTCGTACCCCTGGAGGTAGGGCTGCTGGTCGACGGCGAAGCCGAGCGTGCCGTCCTGGAGTTCGGTGGCCACCTTGGCGTTCAGGTCGAAGGTGTCGATCTCGGCCTTGCTGCCCGCGTCCGTCCTGGCCTTCACCGCGGTGTCGGCGTAGGGGGCGCCGAGCGTGACGACGCTGTCGATGGACTTGTCGGCCTGCAGCTTCGCCCCGATCGAGGACTGCACGGAGGGCATGCTGGTGCCCTCGACGTAGAGGTTCTGCACATCGCCGTCGAAGGTCTTCTTCACACCCGCGCAGCGCTGCTCGTGGCCGACGTTGCCCTGCTCGTGCAGGATGCACAGGGCCTTCTTCTTCCCGCGCTTGTTCAGCTCCTCGCCGACGGCCTCGCCGGCGATCGTCTCGTCCTGGCCGATGTGCGCGAGCGCACCGAACGCCTTGGACTCCTCGGAGCCGGAGTTCACCGTGATCACGGGGATGCCGGCCTTCTCGGCGCGCGCCACGGCGGCCTTCATCGCGTCGGGCTTGGCGAGGGTGACGACGATGCCGTCGACCTTCTTGTCGATCGCGGCGTCGATGAGCTGTGCCTGCTGCTGGGCCTCGTCGTCGTGCGAGTACAGGAAGTTGATGTTGTCCTTGGCGGCGGCCTGCTTGGCGCCGCTCTGCACGATGTCCCAGAAGGTGTCGCCATCACCCGAGTGGGTGATCATCGCGAAGGTCCACCTGGGCGTGTTGACCGCGGCCCTCCCCTGGGCCGACGCGGCCTTGCGGGCGTCCTCGGCCTTCTTGCCGCCGGTGCTGCTGCATCCCGCGAGGGACACCCCCAGCGCCCCTGCGAGCGCGATGCTTACCCAGGTCCGAGTCCGTGCCACGAGGCCGTGCCCTTCTTGCTGTGCCGCTTGGTGCGCCGGGCCCTGCGGACCGGCCCGGAGGGCCTTTCCGCAGGCCCCTGGGGCCGGAGGGTCTCCGGCGCCGAACGCCCAAGTATCGCCGACCCTTGATCGCCGTGTCCGCGCAGGTCCCGGGCACCCCGGACGCCCTTGGGCCGGGGGCCCGGGGGTTGTCCCCCGGGCGGACACGGCGTGCACCGGGATCATGCACCCCATCAGCGGGTACCGCGCGCGGTGTACTTCTCCAGCTGCGGTACGTCCTTCTCGGTGACGAGCGCCGGGCCGGTGAAGACGGTCTTGCCGCCGCCGATCACGTTGCCGTTGGTCCTGTAGAGCCACAGTTCGTCGATGGCCTCGTATCCCTGCAGGTAGGGCTGCTGGTCCACGGCGAAGTCGACCTCCTTGGCCTTCAACCGCCTGACCACCTCGGCGTTCAGGTCGAAGGTGGCGATCTCTGCCTTGCTGCCCGCGTCGTCCTTCGCCTTGACGGCGACGGCGGCGATCGGGGCGCCGAGGGTGACGACCGCGTCGATGCCCTTGGTGGCCTGGAGCTTCGCCTCGATGGAGGACTGCGAGGAGGGAGCGTTGGTGCCGTCGACGCCGAGGTTCTCGAGCGAGCCCTTGAAGGTCTTCTTCACACCCGCGCAGCGCTGCTCCAGGGAGACGTTGCCCTGCTCGTGGATGACGCAGACGGCCTTCTTCAGTCCGCGCTTGTTCAGCTCCTCGCCGACGGCCTCACCGGCCACCGACTCGTCCTGGCCGAAGTGCACGAGGGCGCCGAACTGCTTCGAGTACTCCGCGCCGGAGTTGATCGACACGACGGGGATGCCCGCCTTCCGGGCGTTGGCGAGGACGTCCTTCATGGCCTCGGGCTTGGCCAGGGTGACCACGATGCCGTCGACCTTCTTGTCGATCGCGGCCTGCACCAGCTCGGCCTGCCCCTTGGCCTCCTTGTCGTTGGAGTACAGGAACTGGACGTTGTCCTTGGCCGCCGCCTGCTTGGCGCCGCTCTGCACGATGTCCCAGAAGGTGTCGCCCTCACCCGCGTGGGTGATCATGGCGATTTTCAGGCGGGGCGTGCCGACCGCCTTGCCGCCCCCGCTGTCGCTCGCCTTGTCCTGCGAGTCCTTGCCACCGGAACTGCTGCACCCCGCGGCGAGCGCGATCGTGGCCAGCACCGCCACTGCTGTTCGGGCTGTACGCATGGTCGGACCCCTCTTCTCCCGGCCGCCCCGTTGCGGCTGAGGGAGTTCTAGCTTCGGGGTCGAGCGCCCGTCCATCGGTTTGCCAGAACATTCTTACGATCGAGATGGACTCTCCACTCCTACGGGGTTACCCCCGCATGCGCGGCCCGTGCGGCGTCACGGTCGTACGAGGAGCTGGAACTCGAAGGAGTAGCGCGAGGCGCGGTAGGTGTGGGAGCCGAACTCGACGGCGCGGCCGGTGTCGTCGAAGGTGGTGCGCTGCATGGTGAGCAGGGGTGCGCCCTCGGGCTCGCCGAGCCGTTCGCCCTCCTCGGCGGTGGCCGCGCGGGCGCCGACGGACTGCCGGGCGCTGTGCAGGGTGATGCCTGCCGCGCGCATCATCCGGTACAGGCCGGTGCCCTCCAGCTGCGCGCTGTCGAGGTCCAGCAGGCCGGTGGGCAGGTGGTTGCACAGGTGTGCCATCGGTTCGCCGTGCGCGAGGCGGAGCCGCTCGACCCGGTGCACCTCGCTGCCCTCGGCGACCCCGAGGGCCGCCGCGACCTCGGCGGAGGCGGGTTCGAGGATGTTGCGCAGCACATGGGTCGCGGGGCGCTGGCCCGCCGCCTCCAGGTCGTCGTAGAGGCTGCTGAGCTCCATCGGGCGCTTGACCTGGCTGTGCACGACCTGGGTGCCGACGCCTCGGCGGCGCACCAGCAGTCCCTTGTCGACCAGGGACTGGATCGCCTGGCGGACGGTCGGCCGGGACAGGCCGAGGCGCCCCGCGAGCTCGATCTCGTTGCCCAGCAGGCTGCCCGGTGTCAGCGTTCCGTGCTCGATCGCGGCCTCCAGCTGCTGGGACAGCTGGAAGTAGAGCGGGACCGGGCTGCTGCGGTCGACGCTGAGCTGGAGCGACACGGTCGGATCGACTTCTGGTTTCGGCACGGCCTGAGCGTAGCTCCGGGAGATGTTGACGGGAAGTTGTGAAGTTCGATTGTCCGGACATTCGCATTGACAGCGTGCCTGGTCGGCCCCCCAATAGGTCCCATGCGCATCGGACTCATCGGAGCGGGTCGTATCGGTACATTCCATGCGACGACTCTCAGCCGTCACCGCGAGGTCGGCGGCTCTCTCATCGTGACGGATGCGGATCCCGCGAGGGCCCATGCGCTCGCGGACCGGCTGGGGGCGACGGCGGCGCCCGGCGTGGACGAGATCTTCACCTGGGGCGTGGACGCGGTGGTCATCACGGCCGCGACCTCGGCGCATGGCGAACTGATCGGTCGGGCAGCACGGTCGGGGCTCCCGGTGTTCTGCGAGAAGCCCATCGCCCTCGATCTGCCGGGCACGCTGACCGCGCTCGCCGAGGTCGACACCGCCGGAACGGTTCTGCAGCTGGGCTTCCAGCGCCGCTTCGACGTGGGGTACACGGCGGCCCGGGAAGCGGTGCGCTCGGGCCGGCTCGGGCGGCTGCACACGGTGCGTGCGATGACGTCCGACCAGTCGCCGCCGCCGGCCGCGTACCTCCCGCTCTCCGGCGGCCTCTACCGGGACTGCCTGGTCCACGACTTCGACATGCTGCGCTGGGTGACCGGCCACGAGATCGTCGAGGTGTACGCGACCGGGTCGGACGCCGGCCCGGCGATGTTCCGCGAGGCCCACGACATCGACACGGCCGCCGCCGTCCTCACGTTCGACGACGGCACGCTCGCGACGGCGACGGCGACCCGGACGAACGGTGCGGGCTACGACGTCCGTATGGAGCTGGCCGGCGAGCTGGACCAGATCGCCGTCGGGCTCGACGACCGGACGCCGATCGCGTCCACGGAACCGGCCGGACCCCCGCCCGCGACCAAGCCGTGGACCGGCTTCCTGGAACGCTTCGGCCCCGCGTACGAGGCCGAGCTCGGCGCCTTCGTCGAGGTGGTCCGCGGTGAGCGCGCCAACCCGTGCGACGGCCGAGAGGCGCTGCACGCCCTGCGCATCGCCGAGGCGTGCGAGCTGTCGCGGCACGAGCGGCGGCCGGTGCGGCTGACGGAGGTCCCGGGCGGACGCGACTGAGCTCGCGCACCCGGGTCACCCGAGAAGCCGTACGGCCGGGGTCTGCGTGCTCGTGGCGAGTACGCGCTCGCAGTGGCGGCAGATCACCTCGTGCGGGCGCACCGCGTTGGTCTGGGTGCTGCCGGTGCCCGACTCCTCGGTGTCCCGGCAGTGGTACGCCAGGTGGAGCCGGACCCAGGGATGGCTGGTGGGCGCCATGGCCTGATTGCCGTCACGGGCGTCCTGGAAGGGCGCCCACCAGAAGTCGACCAGGGCACGGACCGCCAGGCGCTCGGCGCCCCGCGTCGTGTCGAACGCGGCGAGCCGGGCCGCGGCGTAGTGACGGGGGAAGCCGCCGCGGCTGCCGGAGCACAGCGCCCGTTCGGCGCCGCGCTCGATGACCGTCGTACGGCCGGTGCGCTCGCAGACGAAGCAGTCCAGGGTGAATTCCAGCTTGGAGCGCCAGTGCAGCTCGTGGGTGTCCGTGCCGCGCGGCGGCAGTCCGGTCAGCTCGGCGGTGATCTCCGCGGTACGCAGCACGGTCGGCCTCCTGACGGTTCACGGACGGCGGCAGGGACGCGCGGACGACGACACGCACCGGCGTGAACTACCAGCGCACCGGCATCCTCCGCACGCCGCGCATCAGCATGCCGGGCAGGCGGCCGCTCGGCGGTCCGTCGAGGGCCAGGTCCGGGCAGCGATCCAGCAGGGAGGGCAGCGCGATACGCGCTTCGAGACGGGCCAGGGGTGCGCCCAGGCAGTAGTGGATGCCGTGCCCGAAGGCGAGGTGGCCGCGGGCGTCGCGCCGGATGTCGAAGCGGTCGGGGGCCGGATATCTGCCCCCGTCGCGGTCGGCCGCGGTGAGGCCGATCATCACCGGGTCGCCCGCAGAGACCGCCGTACCGCCGATGACGAGCGGCTCGGCGGCGAACCGGAAGGTCGCGTTCTCCACGGGGCCGTCGTAGCGCAGCATCTCCTCGACGGCCCCGTCGAGGAGGGTCATGTCGGCCCGCAGCGCGGCGAGTTGCCCGGGGTGTGTGAGCAGGGCGTGGACGCCGCTCGTGATGAGGTTGACCGTCGTCTCGTGCCCGGCGATGAGCAGCACGAACGCCATGCCGCGCAGTTCCTCGGGCGAGAGCCGGTCGCCGTCCTCGGCGGTGGTGCGGATGAGGCTGCTCAGCAGGTCGTCGGCCGGCCCGGCGCGCCGCTTGTCCTCGATCAAGTCGGTGAGGTAGGCGGCGAGTTGAACGAACGCCTCGTGCTCGCTCTGCGCGTCGGCGGGCGCGACCGCCTCCGTGGACAGTGCCCGGAAGGCGGCCCGGTCGATCTCGGGCACCCCGAGCAGTTCGCAGATGACCGTGAGCGGCAGCGGATACGCGAACGACTCCACGAGGTCTGCGTGTCCGTGCGGCAGCATCGCGTCGATCAGCGCGTCGGTGATCTCCTGGACGCGCGGGCGCAGCGCCTCCACCCGGCGCATGGTGAACGCACGGGCGATCAGCCCCCGCAGCCGCGTGTGCTGCGGCGGGTCGGCGATCAGCAGGTACTTGCCGATCAGCTCCTCGTCGAGGAACGTGAACCCGATCCTCGCCCCGTCCTTGGCCAGCCGCGGATCGGCGAGCGCTGCCCGCGCCTCCTCGTATCCGACGACGAGCCACGTCTCGTGGTGCTGGTCGGGCGGCGGCAGCCGCACCTTGTGCACCGGCCCCAGCGCCCGCAGCTGCGCGTACACCGGGTGCGGGTCCTCGGTGAACCCCGCACCCCACTCCCCCAGATCGACCACATCCGCCATACGACATCCCCCCTCGCCCCTCCAACGGCCGGGCGGTCGGACTAGTGCCCGTCCCCTTCGAGCTCCTCCAGGAGCCCGGCGTCGTAGGTCAACAGGGCGATCTGCACACGGTTGTTGAGGTCGAGTTTGGCGAGGATGCGGGAGACGTGTGTCTTGACGGTCGCGACGCTCATGAACAGCTCGCTCGCGATGTCGGCGTTCGACCTGCCCTGTCCGACGGCGACGGCCACCTCGCGCTCGCGGTCGTTGAGCGCGGCGATGCGGTCGCGGGCACCGGAGCGGCGGGTGTCGAGTGCGGAGCCGGCGGCGTGCGCCATCAACTGGCGGGTGACGGCGGGCGACAGCACGGGATCGCCCGCGGCGACGCGCCGTACCGCTTCGAGGATCTCCACGGGCGGGGTGTCCTTGAGGACGAACCCGCCCGCGCCCGCGCGCAGGGCCCGCAGCACCTGCTCGTCGGCGTGGAACGTCGTCAGGACCACGACCTGGGGGGCGTCCTTGCGGCCGCGCAGCTTCTCCGTGGCCGCGAGGCCGTCGACCGCAGGCATCCGGATGTCCATCAGGACGACGTCAGGACGGGTGCGGTCGACGAGCGCCTCGACCTCGCCGCCGTCGGCGGCCTCGCCGACGATCTCGATGTCGTCGGCGCCGCCCATCATGAAGGAGAGGCCGGCTCGCACGAGCGGATCGTCGTCGACGAGGAGCAGTCGGATCACAGTCATGGCCCCACCGTAGTGAGGCGTCGCCCTCGGTTCGTCGTTTCACCGGGGCGGCGGAAAAGCCTACGGGCGCACAACTCGGCGCCTACGCGGTGCCGTTGCCCCACGGCAACCAGGCTCTGACCGCGAACCCGCCGTCCTCCTGCGCCCCGTGCTCAAGCCGGCCGCCGGCCAGGGTGGCGCGCTCCGTCAGGCCGATGAGGCCCTGGGCCGAGCCGGGAACGTGGGGTACCTCGCCGGGCGGCGGCGGGTTGCGCACGGAGATCGTGAGGCCGTCGCCGGGGGCGCCCGCGACGCAGACCGTGACCTCCGCGCCGGGCGCGTGTTTGCGGGCGTTGGTCAGGCCCTCCTGGGCGATGCGGTACGCGGTGCGGCCGACGGACGCGGGGACGCCGGCCGGGTCGGTGACACGGTTGTCGAGGACGACCTTCATACCGGCCGCGCGCGACTCGGAGACCAGACCGTCCAGGGCCACCAGTGTCGGCTGCGGCCGCCCCGCGTCGTCGGCGTCACCCGCGCGCAGCACTCCGATGATCTCCCGCAGGTCCTGCAACGCCTCGTGCGCGCTCTCCCTGATCACCCCGGCGGCACGCGCGACCTCCGCCTGCGGCGCGTCCGGCCGGAACTCCAGCGCCCCGGCATGCACGCTCAGCAGGGTCAGCCGATGGGCGAGTACGTCGTGCATCTCGCGCGCGATGGCCTCACGGGCGAGCCGCTGTGCCTGCTCGGCCCGCAGCGCCGCCTCCGTCTCGGCCCGCCACGCCCGGTCCCGCAGGCTCAGCATGAGCTGCCGCTTGGACCGTACGAACATCCCCCAGCCGACCACCGACACGGCCAGCAACGCGGTGACGGCGACCGAGGCGGCGTACGGCAGATCGGGGTCGGGGCGCAGCCAGAAGAACAGCGGGATCAGGGCGAGCTGGACGGCACCGAGCCCACCCGCGTACTTGAAGGGCCGGTGCACGGCCAGCGTGAACAGGGCGACCAGGCCCGCGCCGCTCGCGGTGTTCGAGATCAGCCCCACGGGGATCATGGCGACGGCGAGCCCGAGCGGCCAGCGGCGGCGCAGCCAGACGGCGGCGCAGGCGAGCGCGCCGAGCAACTGGTCGAGGACGGCGAGCGTGTGCGGGGTGTTCGGGTCGTGGGACACCGTGTTCGCGCTCAGCACGCCGATCACGACGGCGAGCAGGAAGCACCCGAAGTCGACGACCCAGTCGCGCACGGTGCGCCGCGGTCGGCCCCACCGCGTGGAGCGCTCCGCCCGGTCGGGGTCGAAACCCGCGGCCAGGGCCGACGGCAGCAGCCAGCGCCGCCCGGGCAGCACGGCGTACTGCGGGGCGGGCAGCACGGTCCCGCTCCGTGCCCGCGGCGAAGACTCGTCCCCCTGCTTGTCACCACTCACAGTCGACAAATCTACGCATGCACGGCCGACGCGACCTCCCCACGCGGGGTATCGCCGACGAAAGTCGAGCCACTTCAGACTTTCGTCACGGCCCTCATCCGAACGCGGCGACTTCGGTCGGACATGCCTCGCCCCACGGCCGATGAGCGCGGGGGGCCCGCGGGGCGAGGGTCTTCCCATGAAGCAGGCTCTGGAATCTCTCGGCTGTCTCGCCCTGGTGCAGGGCGCCATCGGACTGGTAAACGCACTGAGCGGCAGGCTGCACGGCTGGGGCGTCGTGCAGCGGTTCGACTTCCTGGACGGCTACGAGATCTACGCGAGCATCGCCCTGCTCGTGCTGTCGTTCGCGCTGTTCGCAGCCGCCGAGAGCCGGAAACCGGACTGAACGTGCAGGCTTCGTGGAGCCCGCCCCACGCCAGGTTAACTTCCCGAAAACTCATCGGACTTGACGGGAAAACCTCTCAGGTTGTCATTGACATGCCACTGTCTACGCGCGTCATCATGAAGCCATGAGATTCCCCCCACGGATCACTCGCATCGGCGCCGCAGCCGCCGTCCTGTCCGCCCTCCTCGTCGGCGGCGCCGTCACCGCCACCCCGGCGTCCGCCGCTGTCGGCAGCATCTGCTACAGCGCCCTGCCCTCCCAGGCGCACCACACGCTCGACCTGATCGCATCGAACGGCCCCTTCCCGTACTCGCAGGACGGTGTCGTCTTCCAGAACCGGGAAGGCGTCCTGCCCAGCCAGTCCACTGGCTACTATCACGAGTACACCGTGATCACTCCGGGCTCCTCCACGCGCGGTGCGCGTCGCATCGTCACCGGTGAGGAGACCCAGGAGGACTACTACACCTCCGACCACTACGCCACGTTCGACCTCGTCGACTTCGGCTGCTGAGGCCTGACGGTCCGCCATCTCGACCGGCTGGAGGCCCGGCCCGCGTTCAGCCGGGCCTCCAGCCCCATGGAGCAACCGACGGGGCCCCTCCACAGCCACGCCCCCTGTGACGCACTCCGCATGCTCGCTGGAGCCTTAAATACGCATTCAACATGCGCATTTGATACTGTCCTTGCGTGCGGTTGACGAAGTTCACCGACCTGGCGCTGCGTGCCGTGATGCGTCTGGCGGTTTCCGAGCAGGACGAGCCCCTGACCACCCGAGAGGTGGCCCAGGCCATGGGCGTGCCCGCCACCCACATGGCGAAGGCGATCACCCGGCTGCAGCACCTCGGTGTCCTGGAGGCGCGACGAGGGCGTGGCGGCGGGTTGGACCTGACCCAGCTGGGCCGGCACGCTTCGGTCGGCTGGCTGGTGCGGGAGCTGGAGGGCGACGGCGAGGTCGTCGCCTGCGACGGCGATCCCCCCTGTCCGCTGCGCGGGGCGTGCCGGTTGCGCCGGGCGCTGCGCGACGCCCAGGAAGCCTTCTACGCCTCGCTCGACCCGTTGACGGTGGCCGATCTGGTGGCGTCCCCCACCGGGCCGGTCCTCGTCGGACTGGTCGGCCGCCGCCCCGAGTAGGCGAGGGGACACCGTCCCGAGGGAGCGGAAGAGCACCGCCTCCAGGAGGCGGGAGAGCACCGCATTTCCGCACCCGCACTCAACGGGGCCCGCGACCCACATCCTTAAATACGCATATCACTTACCAGTTCAGGAGACGCTGTGCTGTCCGAGCAGTCCACCCCGGTCGTCCGTGCCACCCTGCCCCTCGTCGGCGCCGCGATCGGCGAGATAACCGAGGGGTTCTACGCCAGGCTCTTCCAGGACCGACCCGAGCTCCTGCGTGACCTGTTCAACCGCGGCAACCAGGCCAACGGGGAACAGCAGAAGGCGCTGGCCGGCTCCATCGCCGCGTTCGCGGGCATGCTGGTCGAACGCCCCGAGTCCCGGCCCGACGCGATGCTCGCCCGGATCGCCCACAAGCACGCCTCGCTCGGCATCACCTCCGACCAGTACAAGCTCGTCCACCAGCACCTCTTCGCAGCGATCGGCGACGTCCTCGGCAGCGCGGTCACCCCCGAGGTGGCCGCCGCCTGGGACGAGGTGTACTGGCTGATGGCCAACGCCCTCATCGCCCTGGAGGCGCGGCTCTACCAGGACTCCGGCACAGCCGAGGGCGGGGCCTGGCGGGAGATGGAGATCGTCGAGCGGCACGAGGTGACCTCCGACGCGGTCTCCTTGGTCCTGCGCCCCGCCGACGGCGCCCCGGCGGGGGCCTTCCGCCCGGGCCAGTACGTCAGCGTCCGCACCGAACTCCCCGACGGCGCCCGCCAGATACGCCAGTACAGCCTCTCCGGTGACCCCGGCAGCCCGCATTGGCGCATCACCGTCAAGCGCGTGCGGGCCGGCGCGGGCCCGGAGGGCGAGGTGTCGTCCCGGCTGCACGAGCAGGCCCGGACCGGCGACCTGCTCAGCGTCTCCGCACCGTTCGGCGACCTCGTCCTGCCGGAGGGCGACGGGCCCTTGCTGCTGGCGTCCGCGGGGATCGGCGTCACCCCGATGCTGTCCATGCTGCACCACCTGGCGGTCGCGGACCCGACCCGCCCGCTGACCGTGATGCACGCCGACCGCACCCCGGCCGACCACGCCCACCGCGACGAGCAGCGCCGGCTCGTCTCCTCGCTCCCGAACGCCCGCCTGCACCTGTGGTACGAGGAGCCCGGTGACAGCGCGCCGGAGGCGTTGTCCGGCCTGGCCGACGCGGCCGCGCTCGATCTGCCCGACGGAGTGACCGCGTACCTGTGCGGCTCGCTGCCCTTCATGCGCGCGGTACGCGGCGACCTGCTCCGCCGCGGGGTGCCCGCGCACGCCGTCCACTACGAAGTCTTCGGCCCCGACCTCTGGCTCGGCAACGAATAACCCGACCCGGAAACCGGAAAGAGGGGTGTGCGCGTGAACTCCACGTCCGAGGCCGTCGCCGCTGCGGTCACCTTCGTATGGCTCGGGATGGTCCTCGCCATCTCCTTCCTGGAGGCCCCGTTGAAGTTCCGGGCTCCGGGAGTGACCCTGCCCATCGGCCTCGGCATCGGCCGCGTCGTCTTCCGTGCGCTCAACCGCGTCGAGACCGTCCTCGCCGGTGTTCTCCTCGCAGCGGTGGCGACCGGCGGCCCTCCCCCGTCCGTAGGCGTGCTGACGGCAACTGCCGTGCTGCTGCTCGCCGTACAGCTCCTGGTGATCCGGCCCGCCCTCAACCGCCGTTCCACCCGCGTGCTCGCCGGTGAGAGCCTGCCGCGCTCCCGCGCCCACCACTTCTACGTGGCCGCCGAGACACTCAAGGTCCTCACCTTGCTCGCCCTGGGCCTGCTCACCGCCTGATCGGCCCCGCCGAAAGCCGGCCGACCACCTAGTAACTGCCGTACGTGGGGCGGCCCGCCACGTCGTACGTGTGGAGCGTGTCGACGAGGCGACGTACTTCGGCTGGGCGTTCAGCTTGGCGGCGATCGGGTTGCCGGGGTCGGTGATCTTCGGCCAGTAGCTCGCGTCGCGAACCGTCGGTCGTGAGTGGGGCCTGTTGTCACCAAGGCAGACCCCACCGGGACCCGCAACTCATCGCTCACCCGGCTTGGGTCGAGAACAGTCCTCCCGTGGGGCCCTGCTTGTCGCCGCCCTGGGCCTTCCTCAGGGCGTTGGCGAGGCTCTCGATGGTGAGGGACTGGAGGATCACCCGGCCGTTGCCCTCCAGGGTGGCCAGGGAGAGGCCCTCGCCGCCGAAGACCGCGTTCATGAGCCCCTGCCTGTTGAGGCCGCCGACGCGCTGGACCCCGTACTGGATGCCCTCCTCGAAGGCGACGACGCAGCCTGTGTCGACCTCGATGCGGCCGCCGAACTCGGCGGGGTTGAGGTCGATGAAGTTGCCCGCACCGGCGATGATCACGGTCCCGCGGCCGGTGAACTTCTCCAGGACGAAGCCCTCGCCGCCGCTGCGCCCGGTACGGCCGCCCTGGAAGGCGATCCCGAAGTCCACGCTCGACTCGGCGGCCACGAAGGCGTCCTTCTCGGCGAACCACGCGCGCGTGCCGTCGAGTTCCAGCGCGCGCATCTCGCCGGGGAGCACACCGGCAAAGCCGACGGTGCCCTCCCCGCCCGTCGAGGTGAAGTACTGGAACGCCAGGGACTCGCCCGCGAGGGCGCGCTGGCCGACCTGCATCGCCGTGCCCATGGCCTGGCGCAGCATGCCGCCCATGCCGCCACCGGGGCCGCCGGCGCCTGGCTGCTGGCCGCCGCTGCCCGCGGGGCCGGAGAGCCGGGTCTCCATGGTCACGTTCGTGGTCTTGAAGAGGAACTTCCCCGCCTCGCAGTAGACGGTCTGCCCCGGCTGCAGGCTGACGACCGCCATCTGCATGGCGTTGCCGACGATTTCTTGCTGAAGAGTCACAAGACAAGAACGGGAGAAATAGGTCGAAAGGTTCCGGCCGGCCGGTCCCGTCGTCCGTTTGCCACCCGAACTCGTCGTCCGTTTGCCGCCAGCGCCAGGGGTCCGCGACGGCTGGGATGGACCCATGACTTCATCATCGTTTGCGCGGGAATCCATGAACGGCAAGGCATCCATGGAGGGCAAGGTGGCCCTCGTGACCGGCGGCAGCCGGGGGATCGGGGCGGCCACGGCGCTCCGGCTCGCCCGGGAGGGCGCCGATGTGGCCCTCACCTATGTGCGGGACAAGGAGGCCGCGGACGAGGTCGTACGGGAGATCTCCGCGCTCGGCCGGCGCGGGCTCGCCCTGCGGGCGGATTCCGCGGACGCGGGCGAGGCCGCCGGGGCGGTCGACCGCGCGGTGGAGGCGCTCGGCCGCCTCGACGTGCTCGTCAACAACGTGGGCGTGGGGGTGCTCGGCCCCCTGGACTCGCTGCCTCTCACCGAGGTGGACCGGGTGCTGGCGGTGAACGTGCGCGGGGTCTTCCTCGCCTCGCAGGCGGCGGCCGGGCATCTGGAACGCGGTGGCCGGATCGTCACGATCGGCACGTGCATGACGCAGCGGGTGCCCGGCCCGGGCGGCACGCTGTACGCGACCAGCAAGTCGGCCCTCATCGGGCTGACGAAGGCGCTGGCCCGCGAGCTGGGCGACCGCGGGGTCACCGTGAACATCGTCCATCCGGGGCCGGTCGACACCGATATGAACCCGGCGGACGGGCCGTACGCGTCCGGCCAGGCCTCGATGACCGCCCTCGGGCGTTTCGGCTCGGCGCAGGAGGTGGCGTCGATGGTCGCCTACCTGGCGGGCGGCGACGCGGCGTACGTCACCGGGGCGGAGTTCTCCGTGGACGGAGGGCATGCGGCGTAGCGGGCGACGGGGGGCGGGGGGGGGGTCCGGCAGACCGCGGCCGCCCCCCGCCCCCCGCACGCCACGAGCGACCCCCCCCCCCCGCGGGGCG
>NZ_JBEXDZ010000067.1:0-45487 GCF_040606085.1 Streptomyces sp. NPDC005485
CGCGGGCCGGCTGCGCGGCGCCGCGCACGAGCAGTTCGTCGTCCTGGGAGGGGGCCTCCTGCGGAATGGTGCGTACGGCGGTCAGGACGCGGTCGCGCAGGGCCGGCGGGGGCGGCGCCGCGGTGGACCAGGCGAGACGGACGGCGTCCTCGGCGAGGGCGCGCACCTCGGCGGCGCAGCGCGTGCAGCGCCGCAGGTGCCGCTCGAAACGGCGCCGCTCGGCGGGCTCCAGGGCGTCGAGTGCGTAGGGGGCGGCAAGCGAGTGCGGATCGCGGCCCCTCAGTCGGTCGAGGACGCTCATGCGACTCCTCCCAGGCAGTCCCGCAGCCGCGTGAGTCCGTCCCGCATCCGGGTCTTCACGGTGCCGAGCGGCAGGGAGAGCCGTTCGGCCACTTCACGGTACGTGTACCCGTCGTAGTAGGCGAGGGTGACGGACTGCCGTTGCAGTGCCGTCAGACGGTCCAGGCAGCGGCGGACCCACTCGCGTTCGAGCCCGGCCTCGACCTCTTCGGCGACCTGGTCGAAGGCGGGGTGGTGGGCGCGCCGTCCTTCGCGCTGCTCGCGTTCGGTGGCCGCGCGGGCGCTGCGCACCCGGTCGACGGCCCGCCGGTGCGCAAGGGTGAGGATCCAGGAGAAGGCGCTGCCGCGGCCGGGATCGAACCGGGCGGCGGAGCGCCACAGTTCGAGCAGCACCTCCTGGGCGACCTCCTCGGACTGGGCCGCGTCCCGCACCACGCGCCGTACGAGTCCGAACACCGGCCCGGACACCAGTCCGTACAGCTCCTCGAATGCCTTCTGGTCGCCTCCGGCCACGAGCACCAGGAGTTCGTCCGCCTCCACCCGCTCCCCCTCTCCCTCTCCGGCCGCGCACGGCCCGTCCCCTCGGTCACACCGTCATTCGCAGCGAGTGCCCCTTCGGATGGGGTTACGGATCAGCGGGGCGAAAACGCGGGTCGACGGCCGGTCAACTGGCGGCCGGGACAGGAAGGTTCACACAACATGTTCCGCGAGCGGTGAAACAAGATTCGAAAGCCGACGTAAGAACGTTTGAGATTCGACCAATCCACCCCGGCGGGCGCTCCGAATGGCGTTGCGTCAGGCAATTGGGACGTGAGGACGGACGGCATGACACCTATCTCCAGGAGTGGCGCGCGACGCAGGAGCATCGCGACCCTCGTCTGTGGTGCGCTGGCCGCCGGGGGGCTCGCAGCCGCCGGCGTGACCGCGCTGGAACCGGGGGCGGCCAACGCCTCCAGCCACCGTGAGGCCCCGCTGATCTCGGGGCAACCGCAGTACGACAACACGGACGTGTACGCGTTCGTCAGCCCGGACAAGCCCGACACGACGACGATCGTGGCGAACTGGATCCCCTTCGAGGACCCGGCCGGCGGACCGAACTTCTTCACGTTCGCGGACGACGCCCAGTACGACCTGCACATCGACAACAACGGTGACGCGCAGGGCGAGCTGATCTACCGGTACACCTTCAAGACGCACCGCAAGAACGGGGACACGTTCCTCTACAACACGGGCCCGGTCACCAGCCTCGACGACCCCGACCTGAACATCACGCAGACGTACGACATCGATCTGCTGAGGCTGCACAACCAGAAGCTCGTCTCCCGGACGAAGGTCGCGGACGACGTGCCCGTGGCGCCGTCGAACGTCGGCAAGGCGTCGATGCCGGACTACGGCAAGCTGCGCGACCAGGCCGTGTACAAGCTTCCGGGCGGATCCACGACGTTCGCCGGTCAGGCGGACGACCCGTTCTTCCTGGACCTGCGTGTCTTCGACCTGCTGTACGGCGGCAACCTGACGGAGGTCGGGCGGGACACGCTCAAGGGCTACAACGTCAACTCGCTCGCCCTGCAGGTGCCCAACGACATGATCCGCGAGTCGTCCGGGCAGCCGATCGTGGGGATCTGGTCCACCACGCAGCGCAAGGACGCGCACGGTGACTGGACGCAGGTCTCGCGGCTGGGCAACCCGCTGGTCAACGAGGTCGTCAACCCGCAGAAGGACAAGGACAAGTTCAACGCGTCCGCGCCGTGGTACGACGCCCAGTTCCTCAAGAACGTGACCAACCCCGAACTGCCGAAGCTCATCGAGGCGATCTACAAGATCAAGGCGCCCGCCGAGCCGCGCAACGACCTCGTCGACGTCTTCCTGAAGGGCGTGAAGGGCCTCAACCAGCCGCCCAACGTCCGCCCGGCGGAGGAGCTGCGGCTCAACACCTCGATCAAGCCGACCATGCATCCCAAGCGGCTCGGCGTGCTCGACGGCGACAACGCGGGCTTCCCGAACGGGCGCCGGCTCACCGACGACGTGATCGACGCCTCGCTCCAGGTGGTCGAGGGTGAACTCGTCGGCTCCAAGAACGACCTGGGCGACGCGGTCGACAAGAACGACAAGAAGTTCGAGAGCTACTTCCCGTACGTCGCCGAGCCGACCTCGGGCTCGCGCGGCGCCCTCGCCAAGGGCACGACCAGTGGGACCGACGTGCGCAACCAGCTCGGTGACGCGCTTCAGCCTGCGGGTGCCTCGGGCAGCTCCGGCGACACCACGCTGATCGCCCTCTCGGCGGGCGCCGGCGCCGCGGGAATCCTCCTCGTCGGCACCGGCCTGATGTGGTGGCGCCGTATGCGCGGCCGCGCGTACTGACCCCCACCACCGACTGGCGCGGCCCGCACGTACTCATCCCCCACGGCGCGGGCCGCGCCGCTCCCCCCGCAACGACCGTTGCACCCAAGGACTTTGAGGAGAGCCCATGTCCCCGCGTAAGAACCACGACGCGCCGACAACCGCCCCCGGCGAGACACCGGCCGACCGCACAGCGGAGGCCACGCCCGGGGGTGAGGAGACGGGGGTGGACACCGGGCAGGCCACCGAGACCGAGGCGGCAGCGGACGGCAGTACGGCGACCGGGGCCGAGGCGGGAACGGACGGCGCCGCGGCAGCCGGTGACGGGCAGGACGCTGCGGCCGACGAGCGCGTGGTCGCCGTGCGGCGGGTGGCGGCGGCCGGGCGGCGTTGGCGGGGAGCTCAACTCGCCGGGTGCGCCGCTCTGCTGGCCGTCGCGCTGACCGGCGGGGCCATCGCCTGGGGGGGCGCGCGGGACGGCGGCACGGCGACCGTGGCGGCCGCGCCCGCGGGGCTGTCTCCCGAACTGCTCACCAGCGGCAGCCTGGACGCGAGCATCAGCTCGCTCCAGGCCCATCTGCGCGCCCAGCCACAGGACTTCGGCTCATGGGCGACGCTCGGGCTCGCCTACGTGGAGCAGGCGCGGACGAAGGGGGATCCCGCGCGCTACCCGCAGGCGCAGCGCGCGTTGGACCGCTCGCTGAAGCTGCGCCCGGACAACGACGCGGCGCTCACCGGACGCGCGGCGCTCGCCGCCGCCCGGCACCAGTTCCCCGAAGCGCTGAAGTACGCCGACAAGGAGCTCGCCCAGAACCCGTACAACGAGCGCGCGCTGTCCTCCCGTATCGACGCCCTGGTCGAACTCGGCCGCTACGACGACGCGTCGAAGGCCGCCGACCTGGCCGACAGCCGCCGCCCCGGCGTGCCGGTCTTCACGCGGTACGCGTACGTGCACGAGCTGCGCGGGGATGTGAAGACCGCCCGCCGTGTCCTGAAACTGGCACTGTCCACGGCGACTTCGCGCGGGGACGTGGCGTACGTGGCGTCGGCTCTCGGCCAACTTTCCTGGAACCAGGGCGAGTACGGCACCGCACTGACCTACTACGCGCGGGCGCTGGCGGCCGACGACACCTACCTTCCCGCGCTGGAGGGCCGGGCCCGCGCACAGGCCGCGCAGGGCGACCGGGCCGGTGCGATCCGCGCCATGGAGGACGTCGTGTCCCGCTATCCGCTGCCCCAACCCCTCGTCGAGCTCGGCGAGTTGTACGAGGCGCGCGGCGCGAAGGGGGACGCGCGCAAGGCCCACGACCAGTACGCCCTCGTCGATGCCTGGACCGCGCTGGCCCGCGCCAACGGCGTCAACGCCGACCTCGACACGGCCCTGGCCGCCGCCGACCACGGCGACCGCGGGGCCGCCCTCACCGCGGCTCGCGCCGAGTGGGCCCGCCGGCACACCGTGCACACCGCGGACGCCCTCGCCTGGGCGCTGCACGTCAACGGCCGGGACGCGGAAGCTCTTGCGTACGCCCGCCGCGCCACGGCCACCGGCTACCGCAACGCGACCTTCCTCTACCACCGCGGCATGATCGAACGCGCCACCGGCCACAAGAAGGACGCCCACGACTCCCTGACGGCGGCCCTGAAGCTGAACCCCGGCTTCTCGCCGCTGGGCGCTCGCGTCGCCCGCAAGGCTCTGGAGGCCGGCGAATGAACCCCCGTCGTCTCTTCGCGTCCTGCGCGGCCGTCCTCACGGCCGCCTGCGCCCTCGTCCTCGTGCCGGCGAGCGCCGCGAGCGCCCACCCGCTCGGCAACTTCACCGTCAACCGCTACGACGGCCTCGTCGCCGCCCCCGGTGAACTGCGGGTCGCCCACGTCGAGGACCTGGCGGAGATCCCGGCGACGCAGGCCAAGCCCGACATCGAGAAGCTGGGCATGACCGCCTGGGCCCGGCAGCGGTGCGAGACGGCCGCGGTCGGCAGCAAGGTCACCGTGAACGGGCGCCGGGTCGCGCTCGGCGTCGGCACCAGTCACGCGCGCGTGCGGCCCGGTCAGGCGGGTCTCGACACCCTCCGGGTGGAGTGCGGGCTGACGGCGCCGCTCCCCGAGGGGGACACCGTCTCCGTGGGCTTCCACAGCGCCGGGGCGTCGACCGGGCCGGGCTGGCGGGAGATCACCGCCCGCGGCGACCGTATGACGCTGACCGCGTCCGACGTACCGAAGAAGTCGGTGTCGCACGAACTCACCGGCTATCCCAAGGAGTTGCTCTCCTCGCCGTCGGACACCGCGTCCGCGTCCCTGCGGGTGCGCCCCGGCGGTCCGGCCCTCGTCGACGAGCGGTCGAACGCGCCCGCGGCCTCCGTGCTCCCCCGCGGCGCCGACCGCTGGACGCGCGCCCTGGACAACCTGGTGGCCCGCCACCACCTCACGCTCGGCTTCGCCTCGCTGGCCCTGGTGATCGCCATCGGCCTCGGTGCGATGCACGCGCTCGCGCCGGGCCACGGCAAGACGCTGATGGCGGCGACGGCAGCCGCCCGCGGCGGCCGGGCCGGACTCCGCGACGTCCTGCCGCTGGCCGCGTCGGTGACGATCACGCACACCCTCGGGGTGGTCACACTGGGCCTCCTCGTCACGGCCGGCTCGGCGGCGGCCCCTTCCGTGATCGCCTGGCTGGGCCTCGCGAGCGGCCTCCTCGTGACCCTGGCCGGCGCCTCCCTCGTACGCCGCGCCTGGCGCAACCGCGAACGCGCCCACGGACACAAGCACCCGCACCCGCACCCGCACCCGCACAGCCACGATCACGATCACGACCATCCCCACAAGGACGACCACCACCACGAGGACCCGCACACCCACACCCACACCCACACCCACGGCGGCGTCACCCACACCCACGCCACCGCGCCCACCATCCGCGGCACGATCCTGCTCGGTTTCGCCGGTGGACTCGTGCCGAGCCCCTCCGCCGTCGTCGTACTGGTGGGCGCCGCGGCGCTCGGACAGGCCTGGTTCGGCTTCCTGCTCGTGCTCGCCTACGGCGTCGGGCTGGCCCTCACGCTCACGGCGGCCGGGTTCGCCGTGGTGCGGCTCGGCGGCGGGATGTCGCGGCTGCTGGCCAGGCGGCCGCGCTGGACCGGTGGCCCCGTGGCGGCGCTGCTGCGCAGGGCCGCGCCGCTGGGATCCGCGTTCGTCGTCGTAGCTCTTGGGGCTGGATTGGTGTTCAGGGGGGCGGCATCCGCACTCGGCTGAGCTACTTTTGGGGAGAAATCACGCGGAGTGGAGATTTCGCGCGGATGCGCATGCGGATGCGAATGGGGGGCGCCCGTGTCCGAAGCACCGGGCAGTGAACGTGTGATCGCGGGACGATACCGGCTGCTGTCCCCCTTGGGGGAGGGCGGCATGGGGACCGTCTGGCGCGCCCGCGACGAGGTGCTGCACCGCGAGGTCGCCGTCAAGGAGGTGCGCGCGCCCCACGGACTCCCGGACAGCGAGGTCCAGCGGATGTACGCCCGCCTGGAACGGGAGGCGTGGGCGGCGGCGCGGGTCTCCAACCGCAACGTGGTGACGGTGTACGACGTGGCGACCGAGGACGGCCGCCCCTGGATCGTGATGGAGCTGGTCCGCGGTCTGGCCCTCTCCGACATCCTGGACGCGGAGGGTCCGATCACTCCGCAGCGCGCCGCGCACATCGGCGCCGAGGTGCTCGCCGCCCTGCGCGCCGCCCACGAGGCCGGGGTCCTGCACCGCGACGTGAAGCCGGGCAACGTACTGATCTCGAATGACGGCCGGGTCGTGCTGACCGACTTCGGGATCGCCATGGTCGAGGGCAGTTCCGCGCTGACCATGACCGGCGAGGTCATCGGCTCGCCCGAATTCCTCGCCCCCGAACGGGCGCTCGGCCGTACGCCGGGTCCCGAGTCGGACCTGTGGTCGCTCGGGGTCCTGCTGTACGCGGCGGTGGAGGGCAACTCGCCGTTCCGGCAGAACACCCCGCTCAGCACCCTGCGGGCGATCGTCGACGAGGAGTTGCCGCCGCCGTACCGTGCGGGGCCGCTCGCCCCGGTGATCGAGGGGCTGCTGCGCAAGGATCCGGAGCAGCGCCTGTCCGGCGAGCGTGCCGAGCAGGACCTGCGGGTCGTCGCCGCGGGCGGTACGCCGCGCGCGGACGCTCCGCCGGTCGCCCCCTACGCGCCGACGGTGCACACCTTCCCGGCGGAGCCGCCGACCGCGCCGCTCCCCTCCCCCGCCCCCACCGTTCCGGCCCAGCCCGCCGGGACGGCCACGACGACCACGGCGGAGCCGGGGCGCAACCGGCGCGCGGCCGTCGTGCTGATCGCGGGCCTGGCCGCCCTAGCCCTGGCGATCGGCGGGCTGACGTACGCCCTGCTGAACCGGGACGACGGCACCCGTGGAGGCTCTGCCGGGCAGACCACCAAGGAAGGCTCGGGCGGCGCGAGTTCGAGCGGGGGGAAGAGCAGCAGCTCGCCCAGCGGTACGCATGCGAGCAGCAGTCCTTCCAGCAGCTCGCCCAGCAGCGGGGGTACGACGACGCAGCCCCAGCAGTCCGTGTCGGTGTCGGTGGCGGGCTCGCACACGGACTACTCCGGCAGTTGTCCGCCGCCCGAGGCCCAGGCGCCCACCTTCACGGCGACGTTCACGGTGGGCCGCGTCCCCGTGGAGGTCGACTACCGCTGGGTGACGAAGACCGGTGAGGTGTCCGACCCGGGCTGGAAGACCCTCTCGTTCCCGGCGGGCGGCGGCCGGTCGCAGCAGAAGACAGTGATCGTGACGACGTACGACGAAGGCGGGACGTACGAGAACGAGATCAGCGTGGAGGTCCGCGGTCCGGTGCACGCGACGTCCAACTCGGTGCCGTTCTCGGTGACGTGCGAGACGGACACCTCGAACGGCGGGACCTCCGTCTCCCCTTCGTCCTCGGCTTCGTCGGGCGGGCTGTTCGGTGGTCCGGTGGGCCCCGATGCCGTGCTGCCGGCGCCGGGTCCCACCGGAGCGGGTCGCTGAGGCCCTCAGGCCACTGCGTTGAGGACGGGCAGGTAGCCGCCGGACTGGCCGGCCGCGGTCGGGTGGTAGGACTCGCCGATGTTCAGCCATTCGAGGCTGTGCAGCCAGGAGCTGCCGGAGCAGATCTCGTGGCCGCTGAAGGTGGGCCGGACATCGCCGAAGGTGAAGCCGTGGTTGCCGGCGACCTTGGCGATCGCGCTGTCCAGGTAGTCGGCGGCGCCGTTGATCGCGGCCCGCTTCGTGTCGGAGAGGCCGGTGAGGCAGCTGCCGCCCAGCTTGTAGAAGCGGGGGTAGCCGAGGACGACGACGTGCGCCGAGGGGGCCTTGGAGCTGATCGCCGAGTAGACGGTGTCGAGTTGGCCGGGCAGCGTCGAGTCGACGTACGCCCTGGCCGTGGCGATCCGGGACAGACAGGCGCTGTCGGACTGGAGTACGCAGGTCGTCATGACGTCGGAGAAGCCCGCGTCGTTGCCGCCGACGGTGATCGAGACGAGGCCGGTGGAGGACGTGAGGGTGCCCAGCTGGTTCGCCAGAACATCACCCGTACGAGCGCCTGAGCAGGCCTGGAAACTGAACGACGAGGGTGAGTGCGCGGCCTGCCACAGGTACGGATGGGCCTTCGTGCTGCGTTTGCAGTCGCCGCTGGAGCTGAGGTAGCTGCCGGATCCGACACCGGAGGCGTAGGAGTCGCCGAGGGCCACATAGCCGGTGCCTGCGGCCAGTTGGGACGCCTGCGCCGTCGCGGCCCCGGTGAGGGCGACGCCGACGGCGAGGAGGAGCGAGGTCATGTATGCCGTAAATCGGGAACGTCTCATGGAACCTCCCTTTAGCAGGATCTCTGCCACAACTGTCGTAGCAGCTACGCGTGTTGACAGGAAGTGTCCATGCCAAGACTTTCGCCCTTACCGGATCCCCCTCCCGGGGCGGACGGCGCCTCCGGGGAACTCTCGCGCCCCCCTGCACACCAAACGGCGTGAACGTATTCCGCACCTTGACGACCCCCCGCCCGCTGCGCGACATTGAAGTCCGGCATCCGGCGCTTCAGGGGGCAAAGTCGCCAATGCAGACGATAGGCATCAACCCGCCGTCGGACGGTGACGAGCGGTCGGGGCAGGAACCGGGGAGGGACCTGCTTCCACTGCTCGCGGGTGCGGCGGTGGCCGTCGCGGGAGTCGGTGCGGTGCTCGCACTCACCGACGTGGACTCACCCCTGCGCGGCCCGTTCACCCTTTTCTTCCTGATCGCCGCACCGGGAGCCGCCGTCGCAGCGGCGTTGCACGGCCTCGAACCGTGGGGCCGCACCATCGCGTCCGTAGCGGGAGCGATCGCCATTGATCTCCTCGTCGCCGAGGGAATGCTGGCGGTGCACCGGTGGTCCGTTCACGGAGGTATCGCGGCCGTGACCGTGATCAGTTCCGTGATTCTGCTTCTGGTCGTCCTCAAACGGATGAGGAAAATCCGTTCGAGGCGTTAGGTAACAGCCAAATCAACAAAAACGTGAGGCCACGTTCCAGGTCTTGCCATACGTGCACAATCGTCAATACCGTCGTACATCTCACCCGCATCGGTCCATCATCGAGCGGCTCATGGGGAGGGCTCAAGGACCGCGATGGATCCCGGCGCGGGGCGCGGTAGGGGGGTGCCGTGCTCGGTGACCGCACTTGTGCCGAGTCGTGCCGCGCGACCGACTACCGACTTCTGTAGTCGGCCAGCTTTGCCAGCTCACCCGGCATGCACGGAGATCGATTTCGTCATGCCGTAAGTGAGAACCCCCCTTTCGAACCGGAGTAGAGAACCGGACCGCCCAGGGGCGGGCGGTCCACCGGACGAGAGGGACCAGACTCATGAGTTCATTTCTGCGACCCGCATTTTCGAGTCAAGATCCGTTAATGGCCGGCAAGTACCGGCCCATCTCCTCTCACCTGGCCATTGCGCCTCCGGTGAGCGTCGTGATTCCCGCCATGAATGAGGCCGAGAATCTTCCCTACGTCTTCAAGACCCTTCCTGACTGGATTCATGAAGTGGTGCTGGTCGACGGCAATTCCACGGACGACACCGTCGAAGTGGCCCGCGGGCTGTGGCCGGAGGTCAAGGTCGTCGAGCAGCGCGGAAAGGGCAAGGGAGATGCCCTGATCACCGGATTCGAGGCCTGCACCGGCGACATCATCGTGATGGTCGACGCGGACGGCTCGGCGGACGGCAACGAGATCGTGTCGTATGTGTCCGCACTGGTGTCCGGGGCGGACTTCGCGAAGGGGTCGCGGTTCGCCAACGGCGGCGGCACCTCCGACATGACGCCGATCCGCAAGCTCGGCAACCGGGTGCTGTGCGCGGTCGTCAACGCCAAGTTCGGCGCCCGCTACACCGATCTCTGCTACGGCTACAACGCGTTCTGGCGGCACTGCCTCGACAAGATCGACCTCGACTGCACCGGCTTCGAGGTCGAGACCCTGATGAACATCCGGGTCGTCAAGGCCGGCCTCAAGGTGCAGGAGATACCCAGCCACGAGTACCTCCGCATCCACGGCGCCAGCAATCTGCGCGCCGTGCGGGACGGGTTCCGGGTACTCAAGGTGATCCTCAAGGAGCGCTCCAACCGGCGCGCGCTGGCCCGTAGGCCGCACGCGGTGGCGCTCAACTCAGGCCGGGGAGAGATGCCTTGAACGATCCGGACATCTCGGTGGTGATCTGCGTCTACACCGAGGACCGCTGGGAGGACATCCTCGCGGCGGTCGCCTCGGTGCGGGCGCAGTCCCTGCCCGCCCTGGAGACGCTGCTGGTCGTGGACCACAACGCGGCGCTCCTTGGCCGGCTGACCAGGGAGTACAAGGAAACCGGGGAGGTCCGGGTGCTCGCCAACGCGGGCCCCCGCGGCCTGTCCGCGGGCCGCAACACCGGCATCGCCGCCTCCCGCGGCGGGATCATCGCGTTCCTCGACGACGACGCCGTCGCCGAGCGCGACTGGCTGCGGTACTTCGCCGAGGGGTACGCGGATCCGCGGGTGATGGCCGTCGGCGGCCGTACGATGCCGATCTGGGCGTCGGGCCGCCGCCCGGCTTGGTTCCCCGAGGAGTTCGACTGGGTGGTGGGCTGCACGTACAAGGGACTCCCGCCGGGCCGCGTCCGGGTGCGCAACGTCCTGGGCGGCAACGCCTCCTTCCGCCGTACGGCGTTCGACGCGGCCGGCGGCTTCGCCACGGGCATCGGACGGGACGGCGACAAGCGTCCGCTGGGCTGCGAGGAGACGGAACTGTGCATCCGCCTCACCCGCGCCAGACCCGACGCCATTCTGCTGATCGACGACCGCGCGGTGATCCATCACCGGGTGCCCGAGGCCCGCGAGCACTTCGCCTACTTCCGCACCCGCGCCTACGCCGAGGGCCTCTCCAAGGCTCTGGTCGCCCGAAGCGTGGGCGCCGGCAAGGGGCTTGAGTCGGAGCGCCGGTACACCACGCGTGTCCTGCCGGCCGGGGTGGTCCGCGGGGTGCGCGACGCGCTGGTGGCCCGCGGGGCCAGGCCGGGCGGCGCGGGCCGCGCGGGTGCCATCGTCGCCGGAGTGCTCACGGCGGCGGGCGGGTACGCACTCGGCAGCGTCCGGGCCCACAGGGGTGGCGCCGTGTTCTCGGTGGTGCGGATCGAGGAGGCTCCGGACAGCGAGGGGGCTGCCGCATGACCATGCGCACCGTGCACGGGGGTGTCCGATGAACGCCCCCGTGCCCATCCTCATGTACCACTCCGTGGCGACCGCACCGAACGACGCCACCCGGGCCCTGTCCGTCGCGCCCGAGGCGTTCGCGGAGCAGCTGACACTGCTGGCCGACCAGGGGTTCACCCCGGTGAACACGGCGACGCTGGCGGCGAGCTGGCGCTCGGGCGACCCGCTGCCGCCGCGCCCCGTCCTCATCACCTTCGACGACGGCTACGAAGGCGTGCACCGACACGCGCTGCCGGTCCTCGCCAAGCACGGCTTCGCCTCCACCCTGTTCGTCTCGACGGGCTGGCTGCGCGGCGCGCACGACACCGGCGGCGGCCTCGACACGATGCTCGACTGGGACCAGGTGCGCGCACTCGCCGGCGAGCAGGTCGAGATCGGCGGGCACAGCCACACGCACCCGCAGCTCGACCAGCTCGACGACGACGCGCTCCGCTTCGAACTGCTGCGCTGCAAGGAGATCATCGCCGACGAACTCGGCACCCGGCCGGCCTCGTTCGCGTACCCCTACGGCTACTCCAGCCGCCGGGTGCGGCGCACGGTGCGCGAGACGGGCTTCACCCAGTCGCTCGCCGTCGGCAACGGTCTGGCGCGCCGCCGGCAGGGCCCGTACGCACTGCAACGGGTCACCGTGCGCCGTACGACCGGCATCGAGGAGTTCGAGCGGTTGGTCGAAGGCCGCGCGATCGCCCGGAACTTCGCCAGGGACCGCGTCCTCACCAAGGGGTACGCGTTGATCCGAAGAGCACGACAGGTCCGCCGAAAGGCCATCCGTTCCCGTGTCTGACACGACCACAGCCCAGGCAGAGTCGCCCGCGCCCGAGGCGCCCGAGCAGCAGTCGGGGCGCCGCCTCCGGCTGCCCGGCCGGGGCAAGGGCGCCGGAGGCAACCAACTGTTCCGCAACGCGTACGCGCTGATGCTCAACACCGGCATCTCCGCGGTGCTCGGGCTCGGGTACTGGCTGGTCGCGGCGCGCTACTACACCGAGGACGCGGTCGGGCAGGGCTCCGCCGCGATCGCCGCGATGAAGCTCCTGGCGGGGCTGACCGCGGTCACCCTGACGGGCGCCCTGGCCCGCTTCATCCCGGTCGCGGGCCGCCACACGGGACGGCTCATCTTCCGTACGTACGCGGGCAGTTCGGTGATCGTGGCGGTGGCCGCCGTGATCTTCCTGCTCACCCTCGACCTGTGGGGACCCTCGTACCGCTTCCTGCACGGACCGCTCAACGGCCTCGGCTTCATCCTCGCCGTCGCCGCCTGGTCGCTGCTCACGCTGCAGGACGGGGTGCTGACCGGGCTGCGCAGCGCGCTGTGGGTGCCGGTGGGCAACACGGTGTTCTCCGCGGTGAAGCTGGCGCTGCTGGTCGCCCTGGCGGCCGCGATCCCCACCACGGGCGTCTTCGTGTCCTGGGTCGCCGCGATCGCGATGTCGGTGGTCCCGCTCGGCTTTCTGGTCTTCCGGCGGCTGGTGCCCCGGCACATCAAGGCGACCGAGGAGCACGCGAAGCCGCCCACTCTCAAGGAGATCGGGCGGTTCCTCGCGGGCGACTACACCGGCTCGCTGTTCTCGCTCGCCGTGGTCTACCTCGTTCCGGTGCTCGTGGCCTCGCAGGTCAGCTCCACCGACAACGCGTACTTCTACATCACCACCACGATCGGCGGCACGGTCAACCTGCTCGCCATCAACATGGGCGCCTCGCTCACCGTCGAGGGCTCGCACGACCCGGCTCAGCTCGCCGCCAACACCCGGGCGGCGCTCCGGAGGATGGCCCGGATCATGCTGCCGGTGTGCGGCGGGCTGTTCGTCGGGGCGCCGTTCATCCTGCACGTCTTCGGACAGGGGTACGCCGATGCGGCCACGCCGCTGCTGCGCTGGTTCGCCGTCGGCGCGCTGCTGCGGGTCGTCATGGAGACCTACTTCGCGGTGCTGCGCGCGCAGAGCCGCACCTCAGGACTCGCCTATCTCCAGGGCCTGCTGTGCGCTCTCGTGCTCGGGCTGACCGTGCTGCTGCTGCCCCGCATGGGACTGACCGGCGCGGGCGTCGCGGAGATCTCCAGCCTCGCGGTGATCGTCGCGATCGCGGCGCCGAAGCTCTACAGGACGATCAGGGCCGTACCCGCCGCGGTGCCCGAGGCCGCGGCCCCCGACGGGGACCTCGCCGACCTGGGGGCGCGCGAGGTCCCCGCCTCGAAGACCCGCGAACCGAAGCGGGGGCCCGCCTGGTCCCTAGACTCGGACACCATCGCGCTCGGCATCCACGTCGACTTCGACCACCAGGAGCGCCGCCCCGACGTCCGCCCGGGCCCCGGGACCCCGCCCGCCGGAACGCCCCGGGCGCGGCCCGACCACCGGCCGACCTGGGCGCTGAAACCGGTGCCGCCACTCGAACGGGAACTCTTGCTGGGCCTGCCCGTCGAAGCGCGCGAGCCCGGCTCGGAGGCCTCGCTGGGACCGGTCGAAGTGCCGGAGGTGGACGCGCCGTTCAGCCCGCAGGAGTCGGCGCTGCGGGAGATCACGCCCGTAAGGGAGGCCGCGGCATCCTCCACAGAGGCGGAGGAGTCCCCGCTCGTCCTCGGCGCACCCGAGCCGCCGCAGTCCCTGCGGGAGCGTCTGCGGCACCCCACCCGGCCGGGTGTGGTCCTCGGCTGTCTGCTGACGGCCGCGCTGCTGCTCTACTGGGTGCCCGTACTGGGCCTCGGCGAGTCCGACCTCGACCGGATGGGCGGGCTCGGACTGATCTCCGTGCTCCCCCTGCCGACCCTGGTCGGGGCCGCTCTGCTGATCACGGTCTTCGCCGCGCTGCTGTGGACGGCCCGCGAGCACAAGGGACTTCTGCTCATCACGCTGCTGGCGACCGTGGTGTCGCTGCACGCGCTGCCCGCCGTGATCGAGACCGAGCCGCGGTTCGCGACCGCGTGGCAGCACCTCGGCTTCATGGACTACATCGACCGGACCGGCTCGGCCGTGCCCGATCTCGACGCGCGCTGGAGCTGGCCGGGCTTCTTCGCCGCGGCCGCGTTCTTCGCCAAGGCCTGCGGTGTCACCGACCTCACCGAGGTCATCCGCTGGTGGCCGCTGGCCATCCAACTGCTGTACCTGGCCCCGCTGTTCCTCCTGGTGCGCTCGATGCGGGCGAGCTGGCGCGCCAAGTGGACCGGCATCTGGATCTTCGTGCTCAGCGGCTGGGTCGGCCAGGACTACTTCTCCCCGCAGGGCTTCACGTACCTTCTCTATCTGGCCTTCGTGGCGATCCTGCTCGTCTGGTTCCGGGCCCCGCGCGTGCTGTGGACGAAGCGGCGGCCCGGTGAGGCGGAGGTCGAGCCGAGCAACCGGCGCCAGCGGGCCGTGCTCCTCATGGTCCTGATAGGGCTGTTCGCCGCGACCGTACCGGCCCACCAGCTCACGCCGTTCGTGATGCTGGGCGTCCTCGCGGTCCTCGTCCTGGTCGGCCGCTCCGAACTGCGCGGCCTGCCCGTCCTGTTCGCCGTACTGGTGGCCGTCTGGGTCGGCTTCATGGCCGAGCCGTACTGGTCGGGGCACTTCGACGACCTGTTCGGCGGGGTCGGCGGGGTCGGCAGCAATGTGTCGACGTCCGTCTCCGGCCGTATCCAGGGCGGCAGTTCGACCCACAAACTCGTCCTCTACACGCGCGTGCTGCTCGCCGGTGGCGTGATGGCCTTCGCCTGCTGGGGCTGGTGGCGGCGGCGCGACCACAAGTACCGCGAGCGCTCGCTGCTCGTCCTCACCTTCGTACCGTTCCTGGGCTTCGGCATGCAGTCGTACGGCGGCGAAATGGCCCTGCGCGTCTTCATGTTCGCCCTCCCCGGCGCGGCGCTGCTCACCGGTCTCGCCCTGTTCCCGCGCACCGGAGTCACCGCGAAGGAACGGGAGAAGGACCGCATCAGCCTGGCCCCGGTGGCCGCGCTGCTGGCGGGCCTGATCCTGATGGGCGGCTTCCTGGTGGCCCGTTGGGGCAACGAGCCCTTCGAGCGGATCCGCCCCGGCGAGGTCACCGCCATGAACTACGTGTACGCGCACGACGATCCGACCGTGCGCCTGCTGTGGATGAGCAACGACACCCTCGACAACGTGACGCCCGCGATGCCGTGGGGGGCGCGGGACATGGAGAAGGTGCAGTACGTGCCGACGCTGGCGCCGGCCGACCCGGTGCTGGTGTCGGGGCTGGTCAAGGCGCTCAAGGACGCGGGCCCGAACTCGTATCTGATGATCAACCGCAGTCAGGTGGTCTATCTGCAGATGGACGTCGGCTACTCGGCGAGCTGGGACTCCCGGCTCGTGCGCAACCTCGACGCCCGGAAGGAACTGAAGAAGGTCCTCGTCAACGACGACGTCACGATGTACGCCCTGCGCAAGCAGCCCGCCGGAAAGGTCCCGAAGGCCGAACCAGGCCCGATCGGACCCCAGGTGACATGGACACCATGGTCCGTGGTCGGCGGTCTCGCGGCGATCGCGCTCATCCTGATGCTGACGGCCCGCGAGATCGTACGGGTCGCGTTGCGGCCGAGCGTGCGGCAGTTGCGGTGGCTGCAGAGCACCTTCTGGTTCTCGCTGCCCCTGCTGGCGGTGCTGCTGGCGTCGCTCGTGCAGCGGTTCCTGTCGATGAAGTAGGGCTGGGGGACGGCAATTCGTACGGGGTGAAGCGGCTCAGCGCCGGAGCCACTTCACCCCGTACGCCTGCATCTCGAACCGCTTTCCGTCGATCTTCGCGCTGATCGACCGGTCCAGGGTGTTAACGACCAGGACGGCCTTGTCGGTGGCGAGCACGCGCACGTTGGGCACGTCGTCCGCGGCGACCGACACGGTCCGGTACTCGGTGCCCGGCGGGAACTCCTGGCTGAAGCGGGAGATCAGGTCGTACATCGCGAGCGGCTTGCCGCCGTCCGCCGCGGAGGTCGGCGTCCACATGCAGCCCGCGCAGCCGGAGCCCTTCTCGTCCTCCGGGTTCCAGTAGAAGCCGGAGGAGGCGCCGCCCTTGACCATGGCGATCATTCCGGAGGCCTGGACGGCGACTCGGCGGGTCTCGGACCAGCCCTTGCGGTCGTCGTTGCCGTCGGCGGGCTCGACGTAGTACTCCGCCCACCACAGCGGCAGGTCGCGGGTCTGCGCGCGCACCCACTTGCCGACCGCGGTGAGCTTGTCGGTGGCCCCGAACTCGTCGGGCAGCAGTTCGTCGTCGTTGGTGTAGCTGGAGCCGTCCACGACGACGAAGTCGGCGCCGGCCTTGTTCTTGTTCCAGTAGTCGAAGGCGTCCAGGATCCGCTGGTCCATGGCGCCCCAGGGCCCCTTGAAGGTCTTGGAGGCGTCGTCCGAGCGCGGGTCGACGCTGTCCATGACCAGGTACGGGCCGCCGACCATGATGTCCTTGTCGACGTTCTTGAGCGCCTTGTAGACCAGGTTGTAGAGCTGGGTGTAGCCCTCGTAGTCCCAGCGGGCCTCGCTGTTGTTCCAGAAGCCCTTGAACTCGTTCCAGACGACGAAGTGGCGTACGTCCGGATAGCGCTTGGCGACGGTCGCGGCGAGCGCGGCGAAGTCCTTGTAGTGGGCGCGGTCCGGGGCGGTCTCCAGCGCCTGCTGGCTCCAGTCGGTGTTGCCGGCGCCGGCCTTGCCGCCCTTCATCCAGTCCGGCGCGCAGCACAGGGTGACGACCGGGGTGCCGCCGGACTTGCGGATGAAGTCGATCCGGCGGTCCATGTCCTCGAAGTCGTAGCGTCCTTTGACCGGTTCGGGGTTGTCGGAGCCCCAGCCCATGATGTGCTGGATCTGCGGCAGCCCCTTCCCCTCGAGCAGCCCCTCGACGCGTTCGGTCGCGGCGGAGCTGCCCTCGTCGGCGCTGTACTGGGTGTGCGTGAAGCCCCAGCCCACCTCGGGTTTCGGCGTGCCGGGCGGCACCACCGGGGTGCCGTGCACCTTGTCGCCGTCGCGGGTGGTGCCCGCGTTGCTCGAACTGTCTCCGGGCAGGGTGTTGAGCAACGTCACCACCAGCGCCAGAGCGGCCACCCCTACGCCGAGCAGCGCGGTGAGCCGCCACCGCAGTGCCCCCGAATTCCACCCATGACGTCCCATCAAGGGCAACAGTATCGGCGAGTATCGGCCGTAGGACAGGCCTCGTCGGTGCACAGCCGTGCCACATTTTCCGGAAGCCGGCCCCCCGGGGCCTCCGGCCGGGAGCCGTTTGGCCGGGACACGCCTCGAAGGACGCCTTCGAAGAAACCGCGGACGGGCGGGCTGTGGAAATTCCATGCGGAGGTTCCCTTGGTGACAGATCATGGCGACATGTCTGCGAACCCACACGACGCTCTGCCGATCCGGCTCAACGTCGACGACAGCGACTCGCCGTCGGATGTCGTCGACGCGCTGTTCCTCGGCCGCTTCGCGACGGGCGAGCAGCCGCACTCGCACGCGGCGAACATCGACCGGGTACGGTCCGGGGCCACCCTCCTGCCGTCCGGCGCCCGTGTGCTGCGCTCGGCCCGCGACGACGACCGCAGCGCCACGCTCGCCGAGGGCGACGGCTGGACGCTGCTGGTCTCGCGCTGGAACCGCGGCGCCGACATCACGGTGACCGCCACCAGCGCCGAGCTCGCCGAGAAGGTCCTCGACCAGGCCACGGACGGCGCGGCGGACGAGCCCGAACCGCAGCCGGAGAACGTCACGATGGGGTTCTGGTACGTCTCGCCGAGGCGCGGCCCGCACCGCACCACCCGCCAGATCTCCGCGGGCACGTGGGACGAGGTGCGGTCCAACTACACAGCGCCGGTCGCCGACGCGATGGACCACCTGATGAAGACGACCCCCGAGGACATCGCCGGCCGGCTCCTGCTGCTGCACGGCCCGCCGGGCACCGGCAAGACGTCGGCGCTGCGCACGCTGGCGCGCTCGTGGCGGGACTGGTGCCAGGTGGACTGCGTTCTCGACCCGGAGCGGCTCTTCTCCGACGTCGGCTATCTGATGGACATCGCGATCGGCGAGGACGACGGCACGGGCAAGGGCCGCTGGCGGCTGCTCCTCCTGGAGGACTGCGACGAGCTGATCCGCGGCGAGGCCAAGCACACGGCCGGCCAGGCCCTGTCGCGGTTGCTCAACCTCACGGACGGTCTGCTCGGCCAGGGCCGCAACGTCCTCGTGGGCGTCACCACCAACGAGGACCTGGAGCGTCTGCACCCCGCGGTCGTCCGCCCCGGCCGCTGTCTCGCCCGCATCGAGGTGGGCGCGCTGACCCGCCGCGAGGCCGTGAACTGGCTCGGCACGGAGGAGGGCGTCGGCCGCGAGGGCGCGACCCTGGCGGAGTTGTACGCGCTGCGCCGCGGTACGCAGCCGACGTCGGTGCCGGATCCTCGCGAGGGGGCCGACGCGGGCTTGTATCTGTGAGGGACGGCTCCCCTTCTGTCCTGCCGCGACGGCGATCAACCACCGCCGCGGCATCCAACGGTGCCGCACCCGGCACAGACCGGGCCCTCCGACAGCGGTGCCCACAGCCACCGGGCCCTGGTCCGGCCCCGGGGTGCTTCTGATGGCTCCTGGTCGGGCGCCGAGCGGCCGGTCCGCCCGCCACCGGGCACCTCGCGAGGCGCCGGCCGCCTCTCCGGACCCGCCCGTTCCACCCCGAGGGCCGCTTCAAGACTCGTCAGAAGCGGCCTACTCCCCGTACGCCGCCCGCAGGGCGTCCCGCACCGCGGCAAGCGCGTCCGACTCGCCGAGTCCGAGGCGACGCACGCGCTCGGCATAGCCCTGCGCGGCGGTCGCCGCCTCGCGCTCGGCGGCCGAACCCGCGGCGGCCACGAACGTGCCGTTGCGTCCCCTCGTCTCGATCACCCCGTCCGTCTCCAGAGCGCGGTACGCCTTGGCGACCGTGTTCGCGGCGAGGCCCAGCTCCTCGGCCAGCCCCCGCACGGTGGGCAGCTTGTAGCCGACGGGCAGCGCACCGGACCGGGCCTGCTCGGAAATCTGGGCGCGCACCTGCTCGTACGGCGCGGCCCCCTCTTGGATGTCGATCTTCAGAGTCACGGGGCGATTCTCCCGTACCTCCGGGGAAATGACGCGCTGCGCCGCCTTGGCGAAGAGCCGCGGCCCGCCGCGAAATTGAGGGGCGCCCGCGCGCTCCCCGCACGTAACGTGCGCATTCATGACTGTGATCGTTCGTGACCTCCGCCCTCACGACCGGCAGGACGCCGAGGGCTTCACCCGCGTCCGCCACCTGGTCCTCCCCTTCATGCTGCACACCCCGGAGTCCGTCGCCTACGACGTGCTTCACGCCCACCCCGACGCGCACTACCGACCGCTGGTCGCCGAGGCCGACGGCGAGATCATCGGCACGGCGCAGGTGGGCCTCGCCCATGACAGCCCGGAGCCGGGCCAGGGCTACGTCAACGTGTATGTGCACCCGGAGCGGACCGGCCGCGGCGCCGGCGCGCTCCTGGTCGCCACCGCCGAGCGGCGGCTGGCCGCGCTCGGCGCGACGAAGCTCTTCGCCTGGGTCCTGGACTCCCCCGGAAACCGCGCCTTCGCCGGACGTCGCGGCTACCGCCCGAGCCGCTCCGCGCACTTCCTCCGCCTGGACCTGGCGAACGGCGTGCTGCCGCCCCTCCAGGAGCCCCCGGCGCGCGTGGAACTGCGCAGGGGCTCGGACTTCGCCGACGACCCGCGCCCGCTGTTCCTCCTGGACGCCGAGGCGATGGCCGACGAACCGAGCGACGTGGCCCAGGAGTTCACGGACTACGAGGCGTGGCTCCTGGAGACCTGGAAGCATCCCCTGTTCAACGCGGAGCTGACCTCGGTCGCGGTCGTCGACGGCCGGCCCGCCGCGTTCAGCGCGGCCCGCACCGACGGCTCCACCCGCTACGGCACCGTGATGACGGGCTCGGCGCGCGCCCACCGCGGCCGCGGCCTCGCCAAGCTCGCCAAGAACGACTCGCTGCACCGCGCCCGCGCCGCCGGCCTCACCGAGGCGTTCACCGGCAACGACGGGGGCAACGGGCCGATGCTGGCGATCAACGAATGGTTCGGTTACGAGATCTGTGCAACGGAGGTCCGCCATGTCCGCGAACTCACCTGACTCACCCACGTCACCTCGCGCACCTGAGGCAGCGGCCGTCCTGGAAGTCGTCCTGGTCAAGGCGGGCCGGACGAAGATCCGTTACCCCGCCGACCTGCTCGACGACGACGGCAACAGGATCACCGTCCGCGCGCCGTGGGCGGGTGAGGGCGTCCGCGACTTCGGCTTCGTACGGTTCGAGCCCGGCGATGTCTTCACCGAGTACTACTGGCGGGACCGCTGGTACGCCGTGAAGGAGGTCCGCGACGCGGAGGGCGTGCTGAAGGGCTGGTACTGCGACATCACCCGCCCGGCCGCCGTCACCGGTGGCGAGCTGGTCGTCGAGGACCTCGACCTGGACCTGTGGCGCTCCGCCGACGGCACCGCCGTACTGCGTCTGGACGAGGACGAGTTCGAGGCGAGCGGCCTGTCCGCCACGGACCCGGAAGCCGCGGCCGCCGCACACAACGCCCTCGACACGCTCGAACGCCTCGCCCACGAGGGCGGCTTCGAGTCGCTGACGGCCCCGCGGGCGTCCGCCTGACCGCTCACGGCGACCCTGGGGCCTTGAGGCCGGCCACCACCGCGTACCGCTCGTCCGCCACCTCCCGTCCCCACAGCCGCGCGTCGTCCGACAGCCGCTCCAGGCGCACGTCCGCGACAAGAGGCTCGAGGAGCGCGGTGAGCCGGTCGGCGGGTATGCCCACCGGGCTGACCGTGCCCCAGACGCCCTCGACCAGGACGAGCCGCCCTCCGGGACGCAGGAGTCCGCACCACTGCCGCAGCACGCGCGCGGGGTCGGGCAGCGCCCACAGCACATGGCGCACGAGGACCACGTCGAACCGCTGCTCGCCGACGGGCGGCGCCGCCGCGTCACCGACGAGGAACACGGCGTCACGTCCGGCGAGCTTGGCGCGGGCGAGGTCGATCATGCGGGGCGAGAAGTCCACCCCGGTGACATGGTGGCCCCGCTCGGACGCGAGGAGTGACAGGCTGCCGGTGCCGCAGCCGAGGTCGAGCACGTCGGACGCGGCTCTGGGCAGCCACTCCTCCAGCCGGGCCGCCCAGGCCGCGCGCACGCCGGGGTCGCGCAGCCCGTGGTCCGGCTCGTCGTCGAAGGTGGCGGACTGCGCGTCCCAGTCGACGTCCGCTTCCGGGTTGATGCCGTTGTCACTGGTCATGGGCCCCAGAGTGACACCCGCCACTGACAATCGAATCGTGACGGCCGCCACTGACAGACCGCGACCGATGAGGAACCCTCGCCGAAAGGGTCTATCTCCGTGCAATCGCGGAACTCGGATAGGCACAAGGAGGCAGCCATGCGCCGTGTAACCGTGCAGAAGCCCCTGAGGAAGTCGGATTCCCGGCGTGTGCGGGACGAGGCCGACGAACGCCCGGCCGAGCGCCCGGAGGTCCGAAAGGACATCGCGCGCACCTGGTGGCCGGACGGCTGATCGAGCCGTGGAGCCGTCAGGCGGCCAGCCGCCTGCGGTAGTGGATGCGGTCGTAGGGACCGTCCACACGACGCTCCACGATCTCGTAGCCGTACTTCGGGTAGATCTTCTGGTTCTCCCACATCATCGCGTTCGTGTAGAGCCTGACCTCGGGCAGACCGAGCGCACGCGCGCGTGCGTCCACGAACTCCAGCAGCCGTCGCCCCACGCCCTTGCCGTGGGCGTCCGGGTGCACGGCGATGCTGTCGAGGAACAGATGGTCCTCGTACGCCTCGATCACCACCAGGCCGATCACGGGCTCCCCCGTGACGAACACCCGTCCGGCGGCCACGTTCGCCGCGTGGTCCGCCTCCATGGGCACGGGCACCACCCCGATGCGCGCGATGTAGGGCTGATACGCGGCATCGGTCACCGACTTCACCGCGGCCACGTCTCCGGCACCGGCCGGCCGGATCTCCTCGACTGTCATACGGCGAACGGTACCTACCTGATCGCGGTTGGCCCGAGCCCTCGCCCGCGATGGCCGGCGCGCTGCCCGGTCGGACCTTCTTGGGCAGGTAGATCCGGCCAAGTCGGTTCTCCCGTCGGTGAGTTGTGGCAGTATCGGCTGGCATGTCGCCGTCAATCGCATGGCCGCACCTGTCCCGTCGTCGCCTGTTCCTCGTGCTCCTCGTGCTGCTCGTTGCGGTCGGCGCCGGTGTGAGCGATGCTCGCGCGGTGCCCGGGCCGGGAGCGACCAGGGCCGCGGCGACGCCCGATCGCGCCCGCTACGACGTCGCTCTGCGCTCGGATGCCGACGGCAGTCACTGGACGGGACGGCAGCGGGTGTCGTTCCGCAACGCGTCGGACCGGCCTCTGCGTGAGGTGTACCTACGGCTGTGGGGCAACGGCGAGGACAAGTGCGGCACGCCCGGTGCCCCCTCCCCCATCACCGTGTCAAAGGTAAGTGGTGGCACACCAGGGCCTCTCGCCGTGGATTGCACGGCCCTGCACATCGCCCTGCCGAAGCCGCTCGCGCACGGCGAACGGACGTCCCTCGCCTTCGATGTCTCCATCACCGTGCCCGACCGCAATGCCCGCTTCGGCCGCGAGGACGCCTACCGCTTCCTCGGCAACGCGCTGCCGGTGCTTGCCGTGCACGACGCGAAGGGGTGGCACCTCGACCCGTACGTGGCCCTCGGTGAGAGCTTCTACGCGCTGACGGGCGACTTCCGGGTCCGTCTCGATCACCCCTCGGCCCTGCGAGTGCCCGCGAGTGGCCGCACCCGCACCTTCCCCGGCCGTCCCGGCCGCACGGTCACCCTCAGCGTCGCGGACCGGGTGCGGGACTTCGCGTGGGCCGCGGGCCCGTTCCGCACGGCGACGCAGACCACACCCGGGGGCGTGCGCGTGAAGTCGTACTGGGCGCCCGGCACGTCCGCTGCGGGCGTGCGCTCGACCCGCGCGGACGCCGCAGCCGCGGTCGACCGGTTCGGCCAGGAGTTCGGCCGCTATCCGTACGGCGAGATCGACCTCGTGATGACCAGCGGGTTCGGCGGCGGCATGGAATACCCCGGCCTCGTCCTCCTGGGCACCACCGACGAGGGCAGCGCCGCCGTCCACGAGGTGGCGCACCAGTGGTGGTACGGCATCGTCGGCAACGACGAGTACACCTCGCCGTGGCTGGACGAGAGCTTCGCCCAGTACGCCAACGCCCGCTTCTACGGCTGGGAGACCCGCGACTGCTGGTCGGACGACGACTGGCCCGACGACAGCACCGCACTGACCGCGTCGATGGCCTACTGGTCGCAGCACCGCGGCGAATACCATCTCGTCTACACGGCCGGGCCCTGCGCCCTGTCCGACCTGGAACGCACCCTCGGCGCCGACACCATGGCACGGCTCCTCAAGCGGTACGCCCACGACCACTGGTACGGCGTCTCCACCACCGCCGACTTCAAGAAGGCCGCCCAGTCCATGACCGTCCAGGATCTCGGCCCCCTCTGGAAGACCCACCGCATCCGGTGAACGGGCCCCGCCCCGTGCTCCGAGGCGGGCCCCGTTTGTTCATCGGTACCTGTCGGGAGGATCGGCCGCATAAGGATCCCTGACGGAGAGCGGTACGCGAGGCCCGTCATTGCGCGGCCTGGATCCGCTCGACTTGCGGCCGAGTGCCGCGTAGGGCCTACGGCCATGTGCTGCGTGCCCAACTCACCAGGTTCGTCAGCGCGGATCCGCCGGCGGCACAGTTCTGCATTGGCTCACCAGGGTTGTCCTCGCATCCGGAGTGGGTGCCAACGACGTCAGGTGACCCGTTGAACCATGCGAACACTGGCGCGCCGCTTTGGCCGTGGTAGGCATCGCCCCGATATTCCAGCTCGACGCCGGCACCGTCGTTGTCGTCGTCGATAATCGGGAAGTTCAGGTGCAGCCACGGCCGCTCAGCGTTGTCCTTGTCCCCGGGATAGCCCGGAAGCGTGAAGACGCTTTGGTCTTCCCAGGCGCTGTTGTACGTCCGGCATCCGAAGTAGCCGAACGAGGTGCCGAGCGGAGCAGCCAGCCGCATGACCGCCATGTCGTCGCCTTGGGAGTGGTTGCTGTATCCCTGGGCGTTCGTTACCCACGAGGCCGCAGACGAGCCATAGAGCGAGCTCCCGTTGTAGTAGGCGGGGATGAACAGCGCCTTCCAGTTCGAGGAACCCCACGGCACCATGTGGCTGGCTGTCAGAATCGTCCGCGTACCGAGGAGCGCGGCCGTTCCTGAATTGTCCCAACCCGGACTGGATGCGTTTGACCAGACGAAAAGCCGGCCGACGCAATTCCACGGATAGGAGTTGGGGTAGTACGACGACCGGTTGTCCGGCAGGATCACGCATTCGGGGCGCACCCGTGTTCCGTTGCGGCGTACCAGCCGGGTCGGATCGATTCGGGGCGCCAGGGCCGGCGTGACGGATACCGCGGTCCAGTCAGGAATGTACGACGAACTGTCGGTTCCCGCCTTGGCGTCGGCCGCCCGCATCTCAGCCAGATCGGACTCGATCGCCTCCGGCGTCGTCGGCTCAACCTTCCGAACGACGACACCGAGGACGGTGTCGGGATCACTGACGCCCACGTGCCCGTCCGAGCCCGTGTTGAAGGCGCTGGTCGGGTCGTCCAGCGGGTCGCCGAGGCGGTCGAAGGTGAGGTAGTTGTGCGGGGTTTTGAGGGCCTCGGGCGGGTCGCCGTTCTGTGGGCGCGAATTCTTGATGATGCTGTCCAGTTGATCGGGCTGATCGTCGGGCATGTCTCCCCTTCGAATGCGATCCGGGATGGTGCGGCACGGGCTCATCACACTGAGATGCGATGAGGGGTCATGACGCAGCTCTCATCGGCGTTGCGTGAAGCGTCAACGACCCGTGCTGCGCTACTGATCAGGCACTCCCGAGCCTGCCATCGGGCATGGTCCCTCGCGCGTCATCGGCGACTGAACGGGGGATGCCGGCGGGTCCTGGCCCTTCGTGTCCCTCCCGGAAGCAGCACCGTCCGTCGCACCCGAGAGGTCCATATTCAGGTCGCGTTTACCAACGGACACTGGTTCACAGAAGTCACAAGACCAAAGCTGTTCGCACCGCTCCGGATGGTTCGGGGCATCAAGCACCCGGCTGCGCTCCGCTCCGCCGGACGGGCACGAAGGCCGTAGATCGTGATCTCGATGGTGAGGGGCGTCGAGGCGGCAGGTGTCCGGCGTGGATCATCTCGCCCGAGATCGCCCATGCCGTCGCGGGCGTCGGCTCCTTCTCCGTCTAGCCGAGTTCACCGCGACGGAGGGCGTCCCTCATCTCGCTGAGCTTCGCGGTCGTTGCCGGGGTCCGCTCCTGTGCTTGTTCAGCGAGTCGGAGGGCATCGTCGATCTCGCTGAGCTTCCTGGAGGACAGGACGGCCGCCCGCTCCATCAGGTCGTCCCGGGACACGGTGGTCAGCCATGTGCACGGGGTGAAGCCCGGACGCGGGAACGCGAGCCGCAGCACGCCTTCGAGCGGCAGCCCTTCGCCCGCGCCGACCGTCACTTCGATGCCCAGACCGCTGATGTCGAGGCCCGCCGGAGCGACGACCTGCATCACCTGGAACCCGGACGCGTCGTCTCCTGACAGCAGTACGACCAACCTTCGCTCGTCGAACTGGACCCACCAGACTTCACCACGTTGCACAAGCCCTCCGATACACAGGACGGCAGGCAGAAGCTGCGCGACCTGCCCCGGTGTGGATACGGGTGCGGCCCCCGTTGATCATCGGCGTGTGAAGACAAACGATCATGCGGTGGCCGCAGGTCACAGCGTAGACCCCGCCTGCCGGCAGGAGGCGTTCGAGGGCCTGATGAGCCGGATGGCGGGACGCTTCACACGGGTCGAATCCCGAGGCCGGGCCCGGAAGTTGGTACTCGGCCTGACCTGCCGCGCAAGAACTGAGTGGGCCGGGGACAGGACCCGGACGGCATGCAACTCGGGAGGGATCTATGTTCCGCGTTCCTGGACCTCCGATCCCGACCGCTGCCGGACCGCCGGCCTCGGTGACAAGACGAAGTTCGCGACCAAGCCGGAGCCGGCCGCTCGCATGGTCACCCGATTCCTCGACGCCGGCCATCGGGCCGCCTGGGAGCCAACAGACGCGTCCGACGATGGACAACCGTGAACGGCCACGGACAGCGGCGCCGCTCCCCCACTGATGAGGCACGACTCTTCGACCACGCTGCCTGAGCCCTCAGTTAGCTCTGTCTTAACGGCGCCGTAAAGGCCCCATGACCTGCCAAAAGAGCCTTTGCCCAGCTCAGGAGGCAGGCCATAGGAGCGCTTCTAAGCGCCGGGAGCCAAACAGGGAGCCACGGCGTATGAATCAGCCTGCTTCGGGCTCCCCTCCGTCCACCGCATCGTCGTTGTCTCCAAAGATGTCGTCCATCGCTTCCGCCCCCTCGGCGATGACGGGGCGCAGTTGCTTGCGATAGACCCGCTCGGTCGTTCCGCTGCCGTTGTGCCCGACGAGGCGAGCGATGACCTCGATCGGGATGCCGTGATCCGACAGCAGGGAGACAAAGCTTGTCCGCAACTCGCGCGGAGTCCACTCCTGCGGATTCTGGAACCCCGCCGCTTTGAGGAGTGCCCGGAAATTTCGACGCACGTTCAGGGCGCTCCGCAGCTCACCGCTATCGGTCGGGAAGACGAGCCGCTCGTCGGTCCACTCCTCCCCCGCTGCCAGGCAGTCAGCCTTCTCTCGGCGCTTGTGCGCTCTCATGACCAGAGCTGCCTGCCGGGGCATGGCCAGCGACCGCCGGCTCTTCCGCGTCTTCGTGTCGCCATGCCGACGCACGGAGCGCCACACATCCACGTGCGGCTTGTCCTTGCCCGAACCTGCGAGATGGACATGCGCCCAGGTGAGGGGCCGCGCCTCCTCCGGGCGGACCCCCACGAGAAGCGACAGGACCACGTAGACGTGAATCCAACTGCCTTCCGTCGCCCGAAGAACAGCCTCACCCTGCTTCAGGGAAAGCGACTTGCTCGGCCGCCCGGCTCGCCCATCGGGAACGTCGACCAGTTCGGCCACGTTGTGGATGGCCTTGCCTCTCCTCTGAGCATGGCTGATCGACCGTCGAAGGACCGAGTGGACCATCTTCAGAGACTGGCTTGCGAGAACTGCCGCTTCAGCCTCCAACCACTCATCGAGATCGTCGGCTTCAAGGTCGCGCAGCTTGGCTTTGCCCAGGTGCGGGACGATGTGGTTGTCCGCCAGACTCTTGTACGTATCGACGCTAGTCACCTCCCTGCCCTTGAGCCCTTGGGAAAGCCAGTCGCTCACGGCTTGGGCAACGCTGTAGTTGGCAGGAGCCTTGGCTCCCTTTTCCAGCTCTTTCCTCAGCTCGCGCAGCTTCTGGCGGACCTCGGCCTTGGTCTTGCCTGACACCTTCGGCCGGTTGCGTTTACCGGACGGCAGGTAGCCGAGAGACACCGCACCGATGTACCGGTTCTTGGACTTGTCCCAGTAGATCGAATCGTCGCCATGCCCTGCTCTGGTACGCCTCTCGGGCGCCTCAGCCATGCGTTCCTACCTCCGGACAGAACGAGCAGGGCCGCACCCGAAGGTGCGGCCCTGCTCTGCTTTGGGGTTATGCGGCGGCTTCTGCCTCGTGTTTCAGGAGTTCGACGTATTCGTCGATCCACTCAGTGGGCACGAGACGCCGACGACCGCGGCGGACGGTGCGAAGGCGCCCAAGGCGTATCTCGTCGTAGGTTGCGGTGCGCCCGATGCCGAGAAGCTCGGCGGCGGCTTCCACGCTGTGAAGACGGGGCTGCGCCGGTTCGGCGATAGCGGCCGCGTCCATGGGTTCCTCCCTCATGGTTCCGTCGCGGTAGACCCCTCTGGGGAATCCGCAACATCCGCCACGCCGCAACATTGCTGGTCAGCGGGGGTAAATCTGTGGCGGATCTGTTTCTGTTGCGGATAGGTGCCGCCGGGCGGGAGCCAGGCGGCACCTTCGGGGGTGGGCTCGGTCAGCCGACGCTGCGGAGGGTTCGTGTGTCGGTTTCCGCGAACATGTGGCGGCTCTCAGAGGGGCCTTCCGCCACAGATTCACCCCCGTTGACCTGCGGTGTTGCGGCTGTTGCGGATGTTGCGGATTTCTGGGGGTCCGGGGGGCAGTAGCGGTTCCAGGCGTCCTGGAGGTCTTCCGCGTAGTAGCCCTTGGGGGTGGTGCTGCCGACCCGGATGCCCTTGGGCTTGATCGGGGCGTCGTCGGGCTTCATGTACTGGCTCAGGAGCGTCGCCAGTCGGCGGGAGTTGAGGGGCTTGGCGCTCTGTCCGTCCTCGCTCATGTCGTCCCACGGCGAGTCTTCGAGTGAGAGGAGGACTTCGAGGATGGCGGCGGTGGGCATCCGATCCGCGCCGCAGAACACGCGGTCGCGCAGATCGGTAAGCAGCCGCACCCCCAGGGATGCCTTGTCGCCGACGCTGGCGGCCTTGATGAGCGCGATGCACGCCGCGCGGCCCCGCTCGGGCCAGTGCCCGCCAGCCGCGTCCGCGACGGCGAGGAGCGGTTCCCACACGTCGGCGGGCCGGTCCACGACGCCTTCGGGCATCTCGGGCCAGGCTTCGGCGACATGGTCGTGCAGAGTGGCCGTCCACTCCGCGAGCCGATCGCGCAGGACATGGCCCTGCTTCTCGTGGATGCGCCGCCGGTAGGGCTCGCACTTCTCGTTGGGGGCCTTCTTGCGCATGCGGATGATGACCGAGCGGGTCAGGATCGTGTCCGGCAGCGACCCGAGCCCGGCCATCGCGACCGCGCAGAACGACGGGAGGAACCCGGCCTTCTGGTCGTTCCCGTCGCCGAAGCAGCGAAGGGACTTGGCACCCCGCCGGTAGCCGGAGTTGAGGAACCCTCGGACCTCCTCGTTCCCGCCGGCCTTGGGCCCGAAGACGGTGTCGATCTCGTCGAAGAGGAGGGTGGGGGTTCCCTCGTCGGCCGATACGAGCCGGAACAGGGCGTTCGCGGAAGCGTTGACGGTGGTCGCCGCGCGGGGGGTGAGGGTTTCCACGATCTCCAGGGCGCGGGACTTGCCCGAGCCCGGTTCGGGGCTGAGGAAGGCGAGGCGGGCAGTGCCGTCGAGCGCGTCCATGAGGTGGGCGTGGGCGTCCCACAACACGACGGCGACGTAAGCGGCCTGGGTGGGGAAGACGTTGAAGCGGCGGTGGAACGCTTCGACCTCGTCGAGCAGCGCGGCTCCGTCGATGGACGGCGCGGGGGGGTTGGTGGGGGTCATGCGGCGTTCCTCCCTTCCTGGGGAGTGCGGAGCGGGCAGACGTCTCGATGGGCTTCGTGGTCTTCGATCAGGACCAAAACCTTGCGATGACCGACGGCGCTGCGGTCACGGCCGCATTCGCACGTCGACGTGGCCGTCGGCGTCGCGCCGCGCGGGGCAGTGATACGCAGCCACGCGATCGGGTAACGGCCGTCTCCCGGCGGCCGGTTGGAGCGAAGAACTGAAATGACGCCTTCGGCGACGACCTTTCGGGCGCCCACAGCCATCGTCTCCACAGGCTGTGGAGCGGCGTGCGGGCCGGAAACGGTGGCGGTGTGGCAATCCAGGGCGGGGGAGGTGGGGGTACTCATGCCGTCTCCCGCGGTGTGGCGTGGGCGATGACCCAGTCCAGGGCGCTGCGGATGGTGGTGCGGCACTCGGCCGACGGCAGGCCCGTCGACTCCCCCGCCCCCTGGATTGCCTGCTCCACCACGTGCCGGGGGATGTCGCCCCACGCGACGAACCGCGCCACCTTGCAGGCGCTCTTGTGCAGGATGGCGTTGCGGCCATCCGGTCCGCCCTCGGTCGCGGCCTGGATGACCGCGCACTCCCGGTCCAGAGCGACCCGCGCGGCCCGCGTCCCGTCATGCACCCGCACCGGCACGGGAGCGGGCTTGACCGGCTCGCTCAGCAACGCGGCAAGCCAGTGCGGCAGTTCGGCCACCGGAGCATCGTGGGCGACCTCGTACGTGCCGTCGGGGGTGGTGCTGGCGGGGGCGACGACGTAGCCGCCCCACGCGCGGGTGTCGATGTGCGGTCCGAGCCGGTCCACGCTGCACTTCAACCGCACCCCGGCAGGGGTGGTGAAGTACAGGTGTTCACCGCGCGCGGTCCGCACCCGGTAGGTGTCCGGCAACACCTGTCCGGCGCGCTCGCAGAGCGCTTGCAAAGATGTGGCGCCGTCCGGCGCTCCTTTCGGCTCTTCGGGCTTGACCGGGTCCAGGTCGATGACGAGCAGCCCGGCCGGACCCGTCGCAATGCCCACGTTGTAGGGCCGTTGGGCCCACGCGGCGTGGATCAGGTCCGGGTCGGTGGTGGCCCGCTCCTCCGGGGTGCGGTGCCCGCTGGTGCAGCGTCCGGTGCGGGGGCAGGCCCGTTCCGGGTGCCCGGCGGGACGCTTCGTGCCGGGGTGCAGGGCGATGACGGGCCAGTCGCGTCCGGCAGCGTGTAAGGCCGCATCGAGCAGGGACGCTCGCCGGATGTTGGTCGGTTGGGTCATGCTGGAGACCTCCAACAGGTCTGTTGAGGACTGGTTGGCAAGGGCGGCCCCGTGATCTTTGGCGAGATGAGGGGGGCCGCCCTTGGCGTAGCTACTGGTTGTGGGTGAGGGTGCGGGCGTACTGCTGGCGGACGTAGGCGCGCGGGTCGCAGATCACGCCCGGCTGGTCCACGTCCAGCAGGAACAGGGCCGCCTCAAGCGCGGTTTCGGCCGCGTCGTCGTGGAAGCCGTCGGACTCGCCGTGCAGTGCGATGCGGTCCAGCAGGGCGGCCTTGCGCAGGTAGAACTCCCGCTCCAGCTCGCTGAAGCAGGCGGCGTCGGCCACGGTGCGGGCCGCCCAGTCGATCTCGCTGATGATGTTGGGCGCGAGTGCGTAGGCCTCTTCCGGCGTGGGCCACGGTTCCGGCTGCTCGCGGTGCTCGGCCCTGAGGTAGAGGCGGTTCTGCTGGCCGTCCTTGGTGGGGTAGACGCTCACGGTGCCCGCCGTGAACGCGCGGTCCAAAGCGGCGACCACGTGACCGGTATCGGCGGGAGTGCAGATGACGCGGATCTCGAACATTGCTGTCCTCTCGGTTCAGTTCTTGCCGCGGGTGAGCTTGAGGGTGATGCCGCCGGCGCCGATGGGTCCGGCGGCGCCGCCGATGACGGTTGCGGTGTGCGCGGCGACGTCCATCAGCCAGCACAGGGCGGCGACGACACCCCAGGTGCCGAGGGCGGCGGCCCCGGCGATCGCGAACGGGATGAGCAGCCGCTGCCAGGGGAACGGGGGCGGGGTGTCGTTGACGACGAACACGACCGGCTGACCGGTCGCCTGCGCGCGGTGGAAGACGTCGGCGGGGATGTGCGGGGCCATCTGGCCGGGCGGGGTGTGCTGGCTCATTTCAGGCTCCCTCGGGGTAAGCCGCGGGCCCGCGCCAACTGGTGGCGCGGGCCCGTGCGGTGGATGGGTGTGCTTGTCGCGTTGCTTGTCGTCTCTCTTGTCGTGCCGCTTGTCGCCTTGCTTGTCTTGTCGCTTGTCTTGTCGCTTGTCGCCTCCCAGGTCACAAGCCGTATCCGGGCCCCACAGGCCCGTCAGACGACATGCGGTGGAGCGGGGACGACAAGCGACAAGCGATCAGCCCTCGGTTGTGTGGGAGCGGTGGACGTAGCGGGCTTTAGTGCCATCCCCGACGCGGACAGCGATGCCGTCATGTGCCCACGTTTTCAGCCAGCCCACGACCGTCTGACGGGTAGTCCCGAACGCCTCTTCAAGCGCGCGGGCGATCGCGGATGCTCCGGTCCCTTCGGGTCCGGCGGCGAGCAGTGCGGCGAGCGCGGCCTGTTGCGCGGGGCTGTCCTGCTCATCCCGCAGCGCCGACAGATTCAGGCCCGTCGGCCGGTCCGGCCCGGCGTCCTGCTCGGTGGTGTGGGGTTCGAGTGCGGTGCCGAACTGCGCGTCGATCTCCTCACGGAAGCGGCGCGCCAACGCATCCTCCGGAGACTCCGCCTGCTCGCTCAGCGCGGACAGGCGCAGCGCCGACGCCGGCCCGTACGGCTCGGCGTCGGTGCTGTCGTCGTAGGCGACCCGCTCGCGCATCCATGCGGTGCGCTCGGCATCCCAGCGCCGGGCGTAGGCAGGACCGGCAGCCTTCACGGACACCGCATCCAGCATCGGGTGCCGGTCGGAGGTGGCGGCGGTGATCTCCCGAATCTGGTTCGGCAGGATCCGCCAGGTCTTGAACAGCGCGGCCGGTGACTCGGGAGTGCCCATGAACCCGGCGCCCTTGTGCGGGGCCTGGTCCACGCGCAGACCACGGGAGCCGGGGAACATCTTCGACAGGTCCATGCCCTCGGTCTCACCACCGGTGAGGGCGACGCGCACCTTTGCCTCGCGCCGGATCATCAGGTTGCTCAGCACGCTGCCGGTCGCCCCGAGCGCGGTGAGCACGGTGCGTACGCCCATGGCGCGGGCGATGCGGATCACTTCCAGGATCTTGTCCCCGAGCTTACGGACCTGGCGGTCGGTGCTGGCCAGGATCTCCGCGCCCTCGTCGATGACGAGCATGATCTGAGGAATCTTCGCGCTGATCGGCAGCAGGTCGGTGTTCGCCTTGGAAAGGAGGTCCTGATACCCCATCTTGCGCTGCTTGGCCACGCACACGGCCGCATCGAGCATGGTCAGGGCTTCGTCGTAGGTCCCGGCGAGCCAGTCCACTCCGGGCCGGACAGGCTTGCCGTCCTCCCGCACGAGTTCACCGTTCAGCGCGGGCAGCACCCACGGCAGGCCAGCCGATCCTGCGTTCAGGTCGATCACCCACGTGAGCATGTCCTCGGCGCGGGCGAACCCGGCGAGGATCGCGTGCACCATGTTCGTCTTGCCCGAGCCCGTCGGACCCACGATCAGCGCGCACTGCTCGCGCAGGTACGCGAGGATCTGCTCCGCGTTGGTCCGGTATCCCCAGGGGATGCCGGTGTGGATCGACAGGGTGCCGTAGTCGGCGGGGTAAGTGCGCTCCTCTTCGAGGACGTTGACGGTGGTCACGTCGATGATGACCCGGCCCTGGTGGATGCCGGGGGAGGCGGTGGCGGTGCAGCCGTGCGGCAGCCGGGCGTCCGCGGACAGCCGCGGGGCCTCACCCGCGATCTTGTTCCAGGTGGCGCCGCCGGGCGGGAGTTCCGCGTCGATGGAGAACCCGGCGCCGGTCGCCCACATCTCCACCCCCACCACCCGCACGGTGATGGAGCACACCCGCTGGATGCGGTCCACCCACTCCGCGGCGATCGCGCGGCGTTCCGCGGACAGTTCCGCGGCGATCTGCCGCTGCTCCGCGGCAATGGCCTCCTCCTCGCGGGCCTCCTCGAACAGCGCGGTGGAGCGGGCGGCGGCGCCGATGCCGACGCCGAGGGTGGCCAGGGATCCGAGGGCGGCCCAGGTGAGGGGGCCGTTCGTCATGGCCCAGGTGGTCCAGCCGGCGCCGACGAGCCAGGACGCGGCGCGGGTGGCGAGGGTGCGGCCGGCGTTGCGCACCCGCAGGCCGACGACAGTGTGGCCGAGGGCGCCGGCGGCGCCGACGGCCAAAGCCCAGCCGGGAGGCATGGCGGTGGCGGCGCCGGTGGTGGCGACGGCGAAGGCTCCGGTGGTCGCGGACAGGGCGCCGGTCACGGGTCCGTGACCGGCCGCCCAGTCCAGCACCGGACCACTGCTGACGTTCTGCTTCTTTGCGGTGGCGGTGCTGCTCATCTCAGACGTTCCAGCCCTTCTCAGCCTCGCTGCCGTTGCGGGGGTCCTCGTGGCGGGCGATGTCCTGCTCGTGGACCTGCCGGAACATCGGTCCCATGTCCTCCGCGACCGCGACGGCGCTCATCAGGGCGCCGAAGATGTCGTTGAAGCCGTCCGCGACCTCCTTCTCCAGCGGGAACTCGGAGTCGGAGCGCTCCGCGAGAAGCTTCATCACGTCAGCCACGAACGTCAGCGCGGCGGGCAGGCCCTCGACCATGGACAGGATCTCCATGCAGCCGTCCGGCTCGTAGGTGTTGGCCGCGGCGCACATGTCCATGGCGTGGTTCTCGAAGTTGAATCCGGAGTCGATCGACACGTTCTCTCCTTCATTGGCGGGGGTGTTCGTGCTGGTGGGGACCGTGGCCGCGGGGCGTTCGACGCCGTCCGCGATGCCCTCCGTGCCGTCCTTCTGGGCCTCCGCGTCGGCGGCGGCTTCCTGCTCGCGCAGGGTTTTGCGGGCGTTCTCGTCCCGCTCTGCGCGCTGCTCGCCGGCCGTCTGCACGATCCGCCGGAACAGGCGGCGGCCGGGGTGGATGAGCTGTGGGATGCCGAACTTGCGGCCGATCCAGGTGGTCAGGCACCCGATCAGCCCGACCGGCAAAGCGAGGAGCGAGGCCAGCAGGCGGCGGCCCTGGAAGCGGGCCGCGGACCGGCGCAGTGCCTGACGTGCTGCCTTGCGGGCGGGGGCCTTGCGCACCCGAGCACGCTGCGCCGCGATCGCGCCGCCGTTCTTGGCGTCGCGCCGGTTGCGGTTCCTGGCGATCGCCGCATCCCGCATGGCCCGCGCCTTGCGGGTAGTGCCGCCCATGAGGCGGCCGGCCAGGCCTGCGCGCTTGCCCGACCGGGCGTTGCCCGCGCTGGCCTTGGCGTTGCGGCGGGCATCGGCGACCGCACGCCGCGCGTTGGTGGTCTGCGCTCGCTGCCCGGCCCGAGAGCCTGGCCCGGTCTTCTGCGTACGCAGCGCCTTGACCTGCCCAGCCCGGCCCGCAGCCTTCCCCGCCCCGGCGGCCGTTGCGGGCTTGGACGGGCCGTGACCGGTCTTGCGGAGGGTCTTCCCGCCGGCCGCAGTGCTGGCGTGGCGGGCCGCCGGACCAGCGCCGGCAGTGCGGCGATGCTGGCCGGGCATCTTGCCCGACCGGCCACCGGAGCCACCGGCACGCGAGCCGGCCGAACGACTCCCCCGAGTGCCGCCGCGGGTACCCGCACCGGTGCTCCGCAGACCAGCGGAGCGGGCGGCGGTGCGGCCAGCAGTGCGGGCCGCGGCCCGGCGAACCTCCCGGCGCGAGTCGGGCGTGCGGGATCGGACAGCGGCGACCGTGCCGAGCACCACCATCCCGGTGGCGGCGACAACCGCGGCGATCGGCCCGCCGGTCAGGGCGGCGGCGGCGACCGCACCGACCGTGCTGTTCGCCCCGGACAGGGCCAGGGGGACGATGGGCCAGCCGCCGGGCGTGTGCTCCACCTCCTTCACCTCCTGCGCCTTGGCGGGCGGGGTGTCGGGAGGCGGGGGCGGTGTGGTCGGGGCAGCCTCGACGGCTACCGGTTCCGTGCTGAGTTCCGTCATGCTGAGTGCACTCCTTCAGGGGAGTCGAAGGGCCCGGCCGGATCTGTGGAAGGTGAGGGCCGGGCCCGGTTACGAGGCGGGGGTTCAGGCGTCGTGGCGGGGGTGGGCGGCGGCGATCTCCTGCCAGCGGCGGTTTTCCGCAGCGTCGACGTGCTGCACCCGCGCCTGGAACGTGCAGCGCGGGGCAGTGCAGCGGTGCGTGGTCGTCGTCAGTGCCTGCTCGATGCGGCCGAACAGCCACAGCGCCGACGACACGGCGCTCAGGGCGCACGCGGTGAGCAGCAGCCACGGCACGCCGTAGGAGGCCAGCCGCACCCCGATCGATGCGCCGACCGCGAGCGCGGCGGCGACGATGAGCAACGACACGATGCGGCGGCGCAACGTTCGCGGGAAGTTCAGGGCGTTCATGTGGAACCTCCAGGTCAAAGGGGTCAGGCGGTGCACTGTTCCTCGGCGGCCACGCACAGGCCGCAGATGCCGTGCGAGGGCGGGATGCAGTAGCCGACATCGATCCGGCAGCGGGGGCAGGTGCGGCGGGCCAGCATCGCCAGCGCGAGCGCACCCCACTTACGCGACGTCATCGGCCGCACCGGCAGGGCCAGGTCCTCGCGATAGAGGTAGGCGACGCGGACGTTGCCGCGCCGACGGTTGACCCGCATGAGCTGCGCGGCGATCGGCTGACCGCCCGGACGCAGCCCGTGGGCGCGCAGTTGGCGGCGAGTGGCATAGCCGTCCGGGGCCAGCCGCCACGGGTAGGTGGGCACGCCGTAGCGGGCCCCGGAAGGGTCGAAGCACTTGCCCCAGGCCGCGGACATCAGACCAGCACCCCGTCAGCCGCGACGGCCGGGTGGCCTGCGTCGCGCAGTTCCTGGTAGCGGCTGGAGACCCAGCCCACCGACCAGCCGCACAGCTCGGCGGCGGCCCGCACGGACAGTCCCGCCTCGAACGCGGCCAGCACGGTGGAGCGGGCCCGGTCCTCGGGAACCTTCTCCACAGCGGGGCCGGCGGCCAGCAGCGCGGCGCGTTCACGCTCGGCCCGCGCTACGCGCTCGGCCCGTTCACGGCGTTCACGCTCCACACGCTCAAGCTGCTCGCGCTCGCGGTGCTCGGCCTCCGCGTGTTCACGGCGTTCACGCGCTTGCTTCTGCTGTTCACGCTCGCGCTCAGCGTGTTCACGCTCGTCCCGCGCGGCCTGCTCGCGGGCTGCGGTGCGCTCGCGTTCCTCGCGGCGGGCCCGTTCCTCGCGTTCGGCCTGCTCGCGGATCAGGAGGGCTTCGTGTTCACGCTGTTCACGCGCCAACAGTGCGGCGTGCTCGCGCTCCTCACGGGCCAGCCGAACGGCCGTCTCGCGGCGCTCGGCCTCCGCCTGCTCGCGGGCTTCTCGCTGCGCCTGCTGCCGCTCTTCCAGCTCGCTGACGGCGGCGGCGATGGCGCGCCGGTAGGCGAGCCCGGTTTCCGCGGTGACGATCAAAAGCAGCGGTGCGACCGCGTGCACGGCCACGCCCACCAGGTCCTTTTGCAGGGCGGAGTCGGCGACGTTCAGGGCCAGGGTCATGCAGCCGGTCATCCAGCGCAGGACGATCGGCCACCGCCCGCCATGGCCCCCGAGGCGGGCCAGGACCGCATCGAGCCGGACCACGATGACCACCGCGGCATCGACCACCAGCGGCAGAATCGGCGCCGTCCACGCCCACTCAGCCGGGGTGTGCTCCGCGGCGAGCGGGGTGACGGTGAGGATCGAGTAGAGCATCGCGCCCGCCACGATCAACCACGTGCCCACCGACAACGCGCGCTCCGCTGAACGGATCTGAACGGCGTTCACGCGTCCACCCCCGCCCATGAACGCACCGTCAGGCTGGCGAACAGACAGATCGGAGAGGCGGGGTCGTCGGGGGTCTCGCTGTACTCCATCCACTCCCACACAGCGCCCGGCACCGGCTCGAAGCCGAGCACGCTGAGCGCGTCCACGCGCTCCGTGAACGTCGGCACCGACGCGGCCCGGTCGAAGCCGTGCTCCGGCCACTGCTCCGTCGTGTTCAGCAGCACCACGTACAGGCGCCACCGCCCCCTGTACACGGACATCTGCGCCGTGAACTCCCCCGCCATCAGGCCACCTCACCCGAGCCGAGGGCGTTGGCCAGGACCGTGCGGGCGGCCAGTACCTTGTGGCCGGCGCGGCGGATGCGCCGCTGGTCCAGCTCGTTGGGGGTGCGGTCCAGTAGGGTGATGCGGACGTCCAGCAACTCGACTTCCGCCCTGATGAGCGGCATCTCGGCGTCGATGGCGTCCAGCTCCGCGGCCGTCGGCTCCAGCCAATCGGCGAACGCGGTAACAGCTTCCTGAACAGTCACGATGTGGCTCATGGGTCGTGGTCCTCTCGAAAGGTGAACGGCCCGAAAGCGGCTCTCGGGAGGCACCCCGGGAGCCGCGCGCCGTAGAAGGAGAAAGCCGCTGAAGCGGCCGGCGGTCGCCGATGGCAACCGGAGCGCCCCGGCCGGGAGTCGAACCCGGCCTTCGACCATCGGGGCGGAATGAACGAGCGGGACGGCGGGACTGGTCAGAGCCTCTGCAGCTCACCCGCGGCGCACAGGACCGGACCGGTCAGCACACCGATGCGGCCGACGGTCCACCTACCGCCTGTCAGCGGACCGGGCGGCACCTCGTCGACGATCCGGCCGGTCTTGCCGGCCGCACTCGGATTGTCCGCACAGGAGATGATCCGCACCTTGTCACCAGCCTGGAACGACACAACGAACTCCCTTCTGCGAGCCGGACGCTGCCGACTCGCCACCCCGAAACGGGGCCGGTAGACCCGGCTCCCCTCAACCCCGCCCGTACGGGACCGCTCCGTGGAACGCCCGGACGGACGGAGGAGGCAACCGGCGCGGCGCTATCCGCCGCGATTCGGTGAAAGGCGACCGGTTGGCCGCGGCACTCTGCGGTGCTCGCGGACCGGGGATGGAGCGGCGCCGCCGTGCCGGTCGATCACGGCCGCGCCCATCGCTTTCGTCGACTCACTGACACTCCTTCAGAACGCTGAACAGGGGATACACACTGCAAGGGGGACCAAGTCCCCACTCTCCGGCCGTTGCTCGCGGTCACCGGGCCACCTCGCCAGACCGGGCCGAAGCCCTGATTGATCCCCTGGCCTTTAGCGGACTTGCAGCGTCCTCCGCCCTCTGCTTTGCACACCGCGAATCGGAGGCGACTCCGTTATCTGGTGCGCACCAGAAGGTAAGCATCTGGTGCGCACCAGAGTCAAGGCGTTCGCTAAGTCGAGCGGCGTTTGCCCTCCGCGGTGCATCTCTAGAAGACCGCCCCAGGTGGGGGAGCCGGTAGCCAACAGGACTTAACTCCCGTCCTGTTAACCCCTGTTGACCTGCGGCGATGTGAGGCATGCTGGGAAGGTCAGTTGGTGGACCTATCGCCGGGCGGTGACCTGTGGGCACAGGACTTCGGAGTGCGCGGACGGCGCGAGGCTGGTCTCAGGAAAGACTGGTCCGCGAGATCGAGCAGTACGCCCGACGGCACGTCACCGACGTCGCGTCGACTGCGAGTTTGCGGGTGTACGTGTCTGAGTGGGAGAACGGCAAGCGCACCCTCTCGGACCGCTACGCGGCGATTCTGCGGCAGCTCCTCGGCGTCACGGACACGGAGCTGAGGGGTAGCCCGCTCGCGGTCGCGCCGTCCATGGCCGACGGGTACGACGACTTGCTTAGCCGGATCGATTCAGCGAGCAGCGTCAGCGAATCCATGGTGAAGACGTTCAACGATCAGACCGAGCTATTGCGCACCATGGACCGTCAGATGGGTGCGTCCGGTCTCGTGGACCAGATGACGGGACATCTCGCCGCTCTTGAAGACGCGCTGAACTTCGCGGTACTCCCCGCCGCGCGTCGACCCGTGGCGCTTGCTCTCGCGGGGGCGTCGACTCTTGCCGCGTGGCAGGCAATCGACACGGGGGCGGTCGAACGTGCCTGGCGGCACTACGAATTGGCGAAGCGGGCAGCGCGCGACGCTGAGGCGCCCATGTACCTCGCCCACGCGATGGCAGAGCAGGCGTACGTACTCTGCGAGGCTGGCCGGCCGTCTCTCGGCGTCGACCTGGTCCGTGATGCCCAACGCACCCTTGGCCAGGCCGGATCGCCCCGCCTCCGGGCATGGCTGTACGCCGCTGAGGCGGAGTTGTGCGCCCACGCCGACATGCCTGACGACTGCAAGCGAGCGTTGGACGCGGCTGTGGCGAGCATCCCGCCGGGTCCTGAGGACCGCGACCCGGACATGCTGAGCATCTTCCTCAACAGCGCTCACCTAGCCCGATGGCGCGGCAACGTCCTTGCCCTGCTTGGAGACAACGACGCGGTGACCAGCCTGTACGACGCCTTGGACGTGGTGGACCCATCCTTCGTCCGAGCGAAGGCCGGACTTCACGCTGACCTCGTACAGGCTCACGTGGCGCGAGCCGAGTACGACGACGCGAACACCCATCTCAGGCAGGCACGGTTGCTGGCAAGCCGCACCGGATCGGTGCGGCAGCGCCGTCGTGTCGACCTGCTCAGCGCGCGGTTGTAAGTCCCTGCTTGCCGCGGCTCGCCAGGATGTGGAGCAGGGCAACGAGGGTGCCGGAGCCCATCAGCTCACCGCGCGCCATCAACCCCGGAATGTCGGCCAGTGGTACCCACTCGATGTGCCCCGCCTCTTCCAGGTCTGTCGGCGAACCAACCTGTTCGGCGCCGTGGCCCACGAAGATCTCGTGAGGTGAGTCGACCATGCCAACCATGGGCTGATAGGTGACGACGTGTTCCACGGACTTCGGTCGCCAGCCGGTCTCTTCCACGACCTCCCGAAGCGCCGTGTCCGCGGGGTCTTCCCCTTCGTCCACGATGCCTCCTGGCAGTTCCCAACCGAACTGCTGCGGGACGAAGCGGTACCGCCACATCATCAGTACGCGGTCCTGATCGTCCAGAACCGCGGTGATGGCGACATGGTGGAGCTTCACCACGTGATGCTCGAAGCGCTCCACTCCGGGCGGTTCCACGTCCCAAAGCTGAAGCTTGACCCAGCGGTTGTCATAGACGTCGCGCTCGCCATGGATGCGCCACGGCTCCAGGCCCTCAGGTGTCTTGACGCTCACCGCGCCGGGCACCCGGTAGGAACTCCGGCCGCGAACCTCCAGGGCGCCTTCCGATACAAGTCGGGCAAGCACTTGTCGCAGCGCGGTCCGACCGATGTCGAGTTCCTCCGCGAGCGTGCGCTCGGACGGCATCTTGTCGCCGGGGGCGTACTCGCCTGCCGCGAGCCGTGCACGGATCGTCTCGTAGACCTTCGCCGTCTTCGGTCCCATTCGCAGGGCACTCTCCATCCTGAGGTGGTGCGTACCAGCGTAGCGGGCAAAGGTCACGTTGCCTGCGGTCACAGTCGAACGTGTGTCACGGGCTCAACGTTCTCGACGGAGGCAAATTCGCACTCTGTGCAGGCGTGGTACCTGATTGAGGCGCACTCACAGGCTGCTGCGGATCCTGGGGTTGGCTCACTCCCTGACGCATGGAATCCATCAATTCTCGGGGGGTTCCGACCTTTTTACTTCCCCAGAGAGCGGCAGGGCCCATTAGGAAGATTAGGGCCGCAGGCACGACAGCGCCTGTAGGAACGCCTAACGAGATCATTACTCCGGCAGCCACGGCAGCCGCGGTGGCACCCCAGAGCACGATACGACCATCGCTTTTCCTTGTTTCTTCCTCAAGTTCAGCCGCAGACGGAGGACAGTAGGCAGGGAGCTCACTTTCATCCAACAGGCCCAGTAGACGCCCCTCCGAAAGACGTTCAAGAAGTTTCATAAGCATGACCATCAAACGAGGAAGGGCATTCTTACCCTCTTTTAGCACTCTTCCTGCGCACTCATCCAGCGCCGCCTTAACACGCACAGTATGTTCAAATAGTTCACTCTGCCGAGCAGATCCACCTTTGCGTAGCTCGCTCTCACCGAACCGCGTAAGAGCTCTTCCGGCGGCGTGAACTCTCCGGTCAATCCCTAAAGGAGAAGTCTCCCCCTCCAGCGCATACAGACACATGGCGACACATTTACAGTACTCATAAAAAGCTCTCTGGTGGCCCACCCCCGACATGAGAGACCTGACCCTCTTAACCTCAAGGGGCCACCACGCGACCGCAAATACGTAGAGCGCAATTGCGGAATAGAAGGGGTTCCTGTCACCCAGCTTCTGGAATTCCGACTCGTACGCCTCTCGAACAAAAGGTGCAGCCATGAGAGTCGAGACGACGAAGGCCGCGATAGGAAGCAGAAATGCACTGTACGCACCAAAGAGCGCGATGCCTCTCGATGCCCTGAATCCGTTGAAAGCCATAGCATTCAACTTTTTTCCGGGAATCGAGAAGCGGACCCCGAAAGTGCGACAACTGAGCCTGAGGTCAGGAATCAGGAATTGCTTTCTGTAATCCTGGCGAACAAGGACCGCAAAGGACATGGCAACCCGTGTCGACATCATGGAATAGCCCGTAACGAGCATAAAATTCACAAATCTCGTGAGCAGGAAGGCGGCGAACGCAGCTACGGCGCAGGCCGCAGCAAATTGAATCCAGTTCAGAACTGTCACGAAGAGCAGAGTACTTACAGAAGGCTCTCCTTGTAACCCAAATGGTGAATTCTCTAGCCCCTCCCGCAGAGACGTTGCGAACCTGACAGGGCTGGCTGCCCATCGACCGAAGCGGAGCCTTGCTCTGGCTTGATGTGGGCATCGACTACCTCGCGGCGTGGAGCATGGGAACCAACATCACCAAGGAAGTCGGAACATCTGACGTAGCCGCGTCTCCTGTTGGCCAGAGGCTGGCGCCAGCGCGATGATGGGTGATGAACGGTGAGTGCCGGCACAGGGAGGCTCAATGACTCTCGCGATCACGTTGGTTACCCCGAACGGCGTCTGGGGAAGCACAGACCACCGGCTGACGACGTACCCGGGCGGAAGGCTGGTGACGGACAGCAGCGTCAAGCACGTTGTGATCAGGTGTCACGATGGCTCCGCGCTTCTTTCATACACAGGACTTGGCCGTGTTGGCCGTCTTGACGTTTCTGAGTGGATGCGCGGGGTACTTCGTGGACAATCTCGCACCCTGGACGAAACACTCATCGATCTCAGCCAGCAGGCGACCGCCTGCTTTGGCGCGGAGGCAAAGGCGCTCGGCGTTTTCCACGTATTCCTCGCCGGAGCCTTTTTGGGTGGGGAGCCATGGGCAGTCGAGATAAAGAATCTACGCCAACCATCCGCTTTTTGGACAGGCGGCATACATGCCCAGTTTGAGACAGCCGCAATTCGTGTACGAGATTCTGTCGTGATGGGGGCTGGCAGCGGCTGGGATGCTGTGTCTACCAAAGATCGCGAGCTACTCAATAAGGTCAGCAATCGTAAGCCACGAAATCCTGAGGACTTTATGCGCTTGCTGGGTGATGTAAACCAACGCGCAGCTGACCGGATTAAATCGAGACCTCGCTCCGTAAGCCGATCATGTACCGTCGTATTCATGCCCCCGGAAGGGGACGGCATCCAGCGCGGATGGTATGGGCCCGATGAGGAACGACACCTTGCACCAGTCGATCTCTCCCACATGCTGTTCGGCATCGATCTAGGAGAAGTCTCACGGACAATTCTCAAAGATTTTCAGGACATCCGAGAGGGTCGAATATCGGATGAAGAGTTCGGCAGGCGCGTCGAGAAGGCCGGGAAAAAATCTGTCGAGCCGAAAGGACGCCATAGTGGTGACGTAACCCCCACATGACCGCCCGGTTTAGGTGCGGGCGATCCGTCGTGACTCCACGTTCCAGCCTCTGTGGAGCGCTTTCCCGCTTCCGTCTAGGGGGTGCGCCTGGCCACGGGTTCTGTGGCGCTCACTGCCCCACAAGCCGCGTGAGGCGAGCACAGAGCTCCGCAACGACCGGTCGGAACGATGCTTTCCGGAGAATGCGCGGCGACGTTTATCAGGGTGGCACCCCCGGTCAGCGCTCCACCGCGGGTCACGGCTTTGATCACCCGAACAAAACCGCTTGGCCGCAAGCTCGGGTGGCCGCGAGCCCAAGACCCGACGTTCTGTCCTGGTGTCCCTAACCGGGCGGGCCCCGGGGCCCTGTTGACGCCGCTCTTCCCCGTGGGCAGCCTGTCGTGCAGGGTCCGTTCAGTTCAGGGGGGAGGGGCGGCGTGGAGTTCTGGTTCGTCTGCGGACTGTGCGATGCGGACTGCTCTGTCTACTGCGAGCGCACTGGTTTCTGGAACAACCGCTTTGAGGACCCGGGGACGTTCTGGTGCTGGAACTGCGGCGAGGAGAACACGACCCCGCCAGGCCCGTGGACACCGTGGGAGGACTGACAGCGCGTGTCGGCGTCGGCTCCGACAGGAGAGCAGCCACCCCGTTCTTCTGCGTCTCTCGACCGACCCGCCGGGAGCCATACGGGGAGCCAACAGAGGCGTCCGACGGTGGACAAACGCGAACTGCCACGGACAGTAGCGCCGCTCCCCCACTGGTGAGGCACGACTCTTCAACCACGCTGCCTGAGCCCTCAGTTAGCCCTGCCTTAACGGCGCCATAAGGATCTCCATCACCCGCCTCCAGCAGGCGATTTCACGGATTCTTGGGGCTAGCTTGCTGATCGCCCCCACAGGGTCCGCCCCACGCATCGAGGCCGTTTCGAGGAGTTCCCCATGCCCGTACGCCGCCAGGTCGCCGCTGTCGCCGCTGTCGGCATCGCCCCGCTCGCCCTGACCGCACTCGCCGCCGCGCCCGCGGCGGCACACGGCTCGATGGGCGACCCGGTCAGCCGGGTCGCCCAGTGTTATGCGGAGGGTCCGGAGAGCCCCGGGTCCGCCGCCTGCAAGGCGGCGGTCGCGGCGGGTGGCGCCCAGGCGCTCTACGACTGGAACGGCATCCGGATCGGCGACGCGAACGGCCGGCATCAGGAGCTGATCCCGGACGGCAAGCTGTGCAGCGCCGGCAACGACGAGTTCAAAGGGCTCGACCTGGCGCGCGCCGACTGGCCCGCGACGGGCGTGAGCAGTGGCTCGTACACCTTCAAGTACCGCGTGACCGCCCCGCACAAGGGGACCTTCAAGGTCTACCTCACCAAGGCCGGCTACGACCCGTCGCAGGAGCTCGCCTGGGCCGACCTGGACCTGGACCATCCGGTCGCGACGGTCACCGATCCGGTCGCGTCGGGCGGCTTCTACACCTTCTCCGGCACGCTCCCCGAGCGTGCCGGCAAGCAGCTGCTGTACGCCATCTGGCAGCGCTCGGACAGCCCGGAGGCGTTCTACTCCTGCTCCGACGTCAACTTCGGCGGGAGCGGTGGAGGCAGCAACGGCGGCGGTACGGCGACCGGTTCCACCCCCGCCCCGCCCACCGCCTCCGCGTCCTCCGCGCCTGCACCCACCGCCTCCGCGCCCTCCGACGAGCAGATCGAGGCCGGTGCCGACAAGTCGACCGTCGAGCACCACGGGCACGGCGACTCCGACGCCAGTACGTCGGCGAAGCCCAGCGGGAAGCCCGGCGCGGCCAACCGGCCCGACGCCGCGGGCGCCTCGGAGAACCTCGCCGAGACCGGCGGCGACGGCAGCACACCGTACGTCGCGATCGGCGGGGCGGCCGCCCTGGCGGTCGGTGCCGCGGCGTTGTTCGCCTCGGTCCGGCGCCGCGCGACGAGCGGCCGCCGCGGCCGTTAGGACGGGGCAGCACAGGAGGGGCTGTCCGGCGGCTCAGGCCGG